>JBLMXX010000179.1:0-3959 GCA_050257995.1 Acidobacteriota bacterium
TGCTTTGTGTCCGACCAGGAACTGGCCCGGCTGGTCCATTTCTGGCGCGAGCGGGCGATTGTAGAGATGCGGGACATTGTCACTGATGCGCCGTGGAAAGAGGCGAGCGACGGCGGCAAGAACGGCGGGGGGGACGAGTTGGTGGAGGACGCCACCCAGTTGATCCGGCAGTCCGGTTCCGCCTCCATCTCCTTCCTGCAGCGCAAACTAGGAATCGGCTACCCGCGTGCGGCTCGCCTGATGGATCAGTTGGAAGAACTGGGCATCGTCGGACCCGATCAGGGCGGCGGCAAACCGCGGGCGGTACTTCGCCCGGAACCGATCGATTCGGGTCGTCCGAAGAAGAAAAAATAATCACCTGGAGGTTCAATGCCAAGACAAACCCAAGAGCGAGAAGAGAAAAAGCCAAAGAAAGATGTGATCGAGGCGGAGGGGACCGTCACCGAAGCGCTCCCCAACGCCATGTTCCGCGTCGAGCTCGACAGCGGTCACTCTGTGCTGGCGCACATCTCCGGCAAAATGCGGATGTATTATATCCGCATCCTGCTCGGCGACCGCGTCACGGTGGAGCTTTCGCCTTACGATCTGACCCGCGGACGCATCACGTACCGCTTTAAAAAGTAAGCCGTAGGGCCTATGTCCCATGATGATGCACGTCGCTTGACCGGCGTACGACCATCTGCGATCGCCGGGACATGGTACCCCGGCACCAAAAGCGACCTGGAAGAGACCGTCGACGATTTTCTCGCGCACGCGCCATTCTATCCGACGGATGATGAACTTATCGCTCTCATATCTCCTCACGCCGGGTATCCCTACTCCGGTCAGACCGCCGCATGCGCTTACCGCCAGCTGGCGGGACGACGGTACGACGTCGTCGTGCTGCTGGGTCCCAGCCATTATGACAATTTCGGACCGCTCGCCATCACCTCCGAGCAATACTATGCGACTCCCCTTGGACAGGTCGAGCTGGCCCAGGATTTCATTGCCGCTTTAGCCGGACAGGTCTCACTGGTGCGCGTGGACCGGGATCGCGAACACTCGCTAGAGATTCAACTGCCTTTTTTGCAGCGCACTCTTTCGCCCGGTCCACAGGCGGACCGCACACCGCAAGATTTCAAGCTCGTGCCCATCATGGTGATGCTGCCGTTTTACCTCTTCGGCGCGCAGATGCTGGAACCGTGCGAGAGGGTCGCCGCCGCCCTGGCAGACCTATCGCAAAACCGGCGCATTCTAATCGTCGCCAGTTCGGACCTTTCCCATCTTCCCGATTACGCCGCCGTCGAGAAATTCGACGCGCGGACGGCCGAACTGGTCGAATCCTTCGACCTCCCGGAACTCGCCCAGTACATGTGGGAAAGCGGCGAGTGCCGCGCTTGCGGTGACGCTCCGATCCTGATCACCCTGCTCACCGCCAGGAAATTGGGCGCCGGCCGCGCCCGCGTGTTGCACCGCACCAACTCCGGAGAGGTGACCGGGATGCGGATACCGGGGCAGTACACGGTCGGATACATGGCAGCGGCCGTGTACAAATCCAAAGGTGAAAACAGGAATTGATCTTTGGAATTGCACAAATGCGCTGAGTAGAGTATGATGAGTCGGGACTGGTTCCCGACTTTTTTTCGTCGCAGGCATGACCAGTCTGCGAGGTCGCAGATGAGATACGCCGAGATAGTCGTCAATACGCCGCTGGTTCCCTTCAACCGCCGAACGCAAGAGGACAGCGCGCCCGCATCGTCCCAGCGCGAGCGTGCCTTTACCTATTCGATCCCTCCCCGGCTCGACGGCTCGATCGCGCTTGGCCAATTGGTTTGGGTGCCCTTTGGGGCCCGGCGTCTGCAGGGTGTCGTCGTCGCGTTCAGCGAAACCTCGCCGGTCGAAGAGACGCGAGACATTGACGAGATTATCGATGCGCGTCCATTCCTATCCCCCCGGCATATCGCGCTCGCCCGCTGGATTGCGCGTACCTATCTGTGCTCGCTCAACGATGCGATTCAACTCATGCTCCCGACCGGCGTGGAACAGGAACCCCGGCTCCTCATCTCGCTGGCGCCGGAAACCTCCCCCGGCGATTTGACACCCAGGCAAACGGAACTGGTCGATTTGCTGGCGCGGGAGGGCGAGGTCGAGTGGCGCGGGCTGGCACGCCACCTGCGCTCTCAAGTGGAACCACTGGCTCGCCGGGGAGTCGTCGTCAAGCGTACCCTGGTCACTCCGCCCCGCGCCAGGCCCAAGCACGTCAAGTCGGTCCGGTTCCTTTCGGAAGCGCCGGTGGAAGAATTCCTCTCGCGCAACAAACGCAGCGATGCCTTGTATGCGGCCGTCATTCAATTTCTAAAGGGCGAGCAGGATCCGGTATGGATCAGCGCCGTCTACGCGGCGACCGGATGCAGCCTGGGTCACCTGAAAAAACTGGAGGATGCGGGTATCGTAGCGCTGGACGAGGAGGAAGTGTGGCGTGATTCCCTCGCGACGGCGACCTTCGACGTCGTGGAACCGCCCCGCTTGACGCGCGAGCAGCAGGTTGCCTGGGACGCTATTGCCGCGAGTCTCCAGATACCTGGCTCAGATGACCGCAAGCCCGAAACCTTTCTCCTCCATGGCGTGACCGGAAGCGGCAAGACCGAAATCTACCTGCGAGCCCTGGCGGAGGTGCTTGATCAGGGCAGGCAGGGCATCGTGCTGGTCCCCGAGATTTCACTCACCCCGCAGACGATCCGGCGCTTTGGCGCTCGCTTTCCGAACCGGATCGCCGTCCTGCACTCGAAACTTTCGACCGGCGAGCGGTTCGACACGTGGCGCCGCTGCCGCGACGGGAAAGTCGATATCGTGATCGGTTCGCGCTCGGCCGTTTTCGCGCCCCTGCCGCGGCTGGGCTTGATTGTCATCGACGAGGAACACGAGCCCGCGTACAAGCAAGAGTCCGTGCCGCATTATCATGCACGCGCGGTTGCTCTGGAGCTCGCCCGGCAAGCGCAAGCCACCGTGATTCTCGGCAGTGCGACGCCGGACCTTGAAACATTCCATCGCGCCCGGCGCGGCGAATTCACACTGCTCGAACTGCCCCGCCGCATTATGGGTCATCGCGGCGTCATCGAAAGCGAGGTGGCGCAATGGGGAATCGGGGACGCGCGGCTGGCGGTCCGCGAGGTCTCTTCAGACTATGCAGACGCGCGTTATATGGAACTGCCGCCCGTGGAGATCGTAGATTTGCGCGCGGAGCTCAAAGCGGGGAACCGCTCGATTTTTTCGCGGGCGCTCCAGTTAGAGATGGCGCACACATTGGCAACCCGTGAGCAAGCGATCCTCTTTCTAAACCGCCGTGGCACGGCGACCTTCGTCTTATGCCGTGACTGCGGAAATGCGTACAAATGCCGCCGGTGCGACAACCCGATGACGTATCACGGCAGCAATGACGAACTCGTCTGCCACCACTGCAACCGCCGCGACCGGGTGCCGACCCAGTGTCCCTACTGCGGCAGCACGCGGATCCGCTATTTCGGTACGGGCACGCAAAAGGTCGAGGAACAAATTCAGGTCCTGTTCCCCTCGGCGCGCACACTCCGTTGGGACTATGACGTGACGCGCGGCAAGGATTCGCACGAGGCGATCCTCGACCAGTTTGTCCGGCACCAGGCGGATATCTTGATCGGCACGCAGATGATTGCCAAAGGGCTGGATTTGCCGCTCGTGACACTGGTTGGGGTGATCAGTGCGGACACGTCCCTAAATCTCCCCGATTTCCGCGCGGGGGAAAGAACTTTTCAGTTGCTCACCCAGGTGGCGGGGCGAGCGGGGCGCAGTATCCTGGGCGGAAAGGTTATCCTGCAAACTTATGCTCCCGAGCATTACGCGATCCAGGCGGCTTCGCACCACGATTATGCCGCCTTTTATGAGCGGGAGATCGCCTTCCGCCGCGAGCAGGGGTACCCGCCCTTTAACCGGTTGATCCGCCTGCT
>JBLMXX010000180.1:0-9068 GCA_050257995.1 Acidobacteriota bacterium
GGCTGTCAAAACGATATCCTCTCCGTCGGCGGCGGCACCTGAAATCGGCGGGATGGGCGGGCGCGCATCAAGGTCATAGCACATATGGGGACTCTCCTTCTTTCAGAGTAGGCAGGCACTTTCGATTAAACGTGCAGCAAGGCAGACCGGGTCGACGATCCGCCTTGCAAGTGGACAAGCAGGAGCCTAGCATTATTTTTTGCTAGTGTCAAGGGCTGATTGCCTTTTGCCCCGCGACCGGCCATGCTGTTGCATTTGAGACAAGGTGCGCCCCAGCGCATAAAGACTGTCGAGGTTATGGACGGGCAAAAACTCGTCCACGTAGGGCAGTGCCGCCTGGAGCCCGAGCGTAAGTGGCTCATAGCCGGGTATTCCAAGCAAGGGGCTCAGCCAGATGAGCCGGAAACAGCTTTTCTGCAGGCGCTCCATTTCCCGCCTTAGCAATTCAGTGTCCCCGCGGTCCCAGCCATCGCTGATGACGAGCACAACCGCGCCCCGCGACGCCACGCGCCGTGCCCACTGATAATTGAACGTCTTGATCGCCTCGCCAATGCGCGTGCCTCCGCCCCAATCTTCCACTCCACGCACGACCTCCCCGACCGCCTGATCGATATCCTTTCTTTGCAACTGCCGCGTGATACGCGTGAGCCGAGTGCCGAACAGAAAAGCCTCGACATGCTCCAGACCGTTTGACAGGGTATGCGTAAAGTGCAACAGCATCCGTGAGTAGCGTTCCATCGAGCCGCTGATGTCACATAGGACGACCAGCGGGCGCGGCTTGAAGCGAGTCTCTTTCCACGCGAGGTCCAGGAACTCACCGCCATACTTGACGTTGCGCCGAATCAGGCGGCGCATGTCGAGATAGGCACCATGGGCGACCCCCTTTTTGCGCCGGGTGGCGCGCTCGCCGGTGCGCCACGTCATTTCCTCCATCAGCTGCTTGGCACGCTGCACTTCTTCCCAGGTGAACGCCTCGAAATTTTTCTTGCGCAAGACCTCGACGGAGCTAAACGTCTGTTGCAGTTCGACGATCACGCGCTCTGATTCGCGCACCGGTTGAACCGTTTCCGCTTCGGAAATTTCGCGAATGGATGCGCCCGGCATCCGCAGGGACTTTGGTTGCAGAGCTGAATGTGGCATCGAAGCGATGTCGAGAGGCGGCAAGGTGCGCGGTTGCCAAAAGAGGTTGAACGCTTGATCGAACAACGCGAGGTCTGCCTGGCAGTGCGCACACAAGGCGCGCGCGGCAAAATAAAACTCATCGCGCTTGCCGATGTCGACGTATTCGAGCGCGGCGGCGAGGTCGATCACCTGGCTCGATCCCACGTCGAGTCCCACCGAACGCAGGAGGCGTCCAAAGAGAACAAGGTTTTTGAGCAAGAAAGCCGGCGGCATGGGTCAAGGTCGCCCGGCGCGTTGCAACAATTCGCGCGCAACGTTGCCTTGCACCTTCATCACATCGTCCTGGTATTTCAGCAACGCGCCGAGCGTATCGTTGATGGCGCTTTCGCTTAAATCCTTTTGGTCGAGCGCGACGAGCGCGGCAGACCAGTCGAGCGTTTCCGCGACGCCGGGCAATTTGTAGAGTTCGAGGTGGCGCAGTTCTTGCACGAACTTGACGATCTGCTGCGCGAGCCGTTCCGGAGCGGCAGGCACTTTGGTGAGGACGATGCGATATTCTTTTTCAAAACCGGGATAATCGATCCAATAATACAAACAGCGCCGCTTGAGCGCATCGTGCACTTCGCGCGTTCGATTCGACGTGATGATCGTCACAGGCGCGTGCGCCGCTTTGAGCGTGCCGATTTCGGGAATCGTGATTTGCCAATCCGATAGCAATTCCAAAAGATAAGCTTCAAATTCCTCATCGCTCCGGTCAATCTCGTCAATAAGCAACACGGGGGCTTGGGGCAGGTTGTCTTCGATGGCTTGCAAGAGCGGGCGCTTGATCAAAAATTCAGAGCCGAAAATGTGTGGCGATATTTCAGTGCGTGCTTCGCCAGCTGCTTCTAACATGCGGATCTGCAGCATCTGCCGCGTGTAATTCCATTCGTAGACCGCCGTGTTCACGTCCAGCCCTTCATAGCATTGGAGGCGAATCAAGCGTGTGTCGAGAATCGACGCAAGCACCTTGGCGATCTCGGTCTTGCCCACTCCGGCTTCGCCTTCCAGAAACAAAGGCTTGTTCAGTTTTAGTCCGAGGTAGATCGTCGTCGCGAGTCCGCGATCGGCGATGTAATTACAACGCGCAAGTTCTTGTTCAACTGCATCCACAGAGTGCAATGATTAGTCTCCCACGATCTGTATTCGCAAAAAACGCAGAAAGACACGTGTCTCTTCACGTTCATTTGCCTCGTCAACTAACGTTTTCTTTAGATATAGGCGACGGACAATTCGCGAATCGTCCGTCGCCAACTTGAACTTACCTGATTACTTTGCTCGCGCGACCGCGGCTTGAATCGCGCGCCGGGTCATCACCGTCACCAGGTGCGCGCGATATTCCGCGCTCGCGTGAATGTCGCTGGAACAATCCATACCGTTCGCGGCTTGCGCGGCGGCGGCGGTAATCGTCGCATCGTCTAACTTTTTGCCTTGCAGCGCCGCCTCGGTCGCCGATGCGCGTTTTACGGTGGCACACGCGCCGGTCACGCCGATGCGCGCTTTGGTGCACACTCCCTGCGTGTCGAGCGTGATACACGCACACGCGCCGGCAATGGCAAAGCGCGACGCGGGTTGCGGAAACTTGACGTAGGCACAACCCGTGCGGGGCGCAAGCGAGGGGATGCGAATCTCGACGAGTAACTCATTCGACTTGAGCGCCGTCGTCATCAAGTCGACAAAGAAATCGCTTGCCCTGATCGTGCGCGCGCCGGTCGCGCTCACTGCGTGCATCTCCGCGCCGAGCGCGAGCAGAACGGCGGGATAATCGGCGGCGGGGTCCGCGTGCGAAACGCTTCCACCAATCGTCCCGCGATTGCGAACTTGTTGATCGCCGATCATCGCAGCGGCATCGGCAAGCGCAGGACAACGCTGACGAATTTCCTTGGACTCGGCGATCATCGTGTGCGTGGTTAATGCGCCGATGGTAGTGTCGTTCGCATCAGCCGTAATTCTGACTAATTCTTTGATTCGCCCGATGTCCACGAGCGTGGCGGGTTGGGCGAGCCGCAACTTCATCGCGGGCAAGAGACTATGCCCGCCGGCAAGGACTTTGACATCCTTGTGCTGCGATAAGACTCCTACCGCTTCGATCACCGAACTGGCAGCATGATATTCAAAACGAGCGGGTATCATTTTTTCTTCTCCTCTGTCACGATTTGCCATGCATCGCGCGCCAGATTTTTTCGGAGGTGAGCGGCATGTCAATGTGTTTGACGCCAAACGGTTTTAACGCATCCATGACCGCATTCGCAATGGCGGGGGTGGATGCAACGGTGCCCGCTTCGCCCGCGCCTTTCGCGCCGAGGGGATTGACTGGCGACGGTGTTTCGTTGCGCGATGTTTCAAATTTTGGAAAGTAGGATGCAATCGGCAAGGCATAGTCCATCATTGACCCGGAGAGCAATTGCCCATTGTCATCGTAGACGGCGCTTTCCCACAACGCTTGTCCGATGCCCTGGACGATCCCGCCGTGAATCTGGCCTTCGACGATCATTGGGTTGATGACTTTGCCGACATCGTCCACGCACGAATAGCGAGTGATCGTTACCTTGCCGGTGTCCGGGTCGATCTCGACCATTGCGATATGCGTTCCATCGGGAAATGTAAAGTTGGATGGATTGAACACCGCGGTCGCTTCCAAACCCAGTTCGACCTCGGCAGGAACTTTGCGGGGCCAGTACGCTTCGAGCGCGACATCCGTAAAATTGACGGATTTCGACGGCACACCCTTGACGGAATACTTGCCGCCTTCAAAAACCACGTCGGCTTCGGCGGCTTCAAGCATGTGCGACGCGAGTTTCTTACCCTTTTCGATCACGCGTTGCGTGGCGATGTACACCGCCGCGCCGCCCACTGGTTGACTGCGACTGCCATAGGTGCCCGCGCCGTACGGAATACGATCCGTGTCGCCGTGCACGACTTCGACATCTTCGACGTTGAGACCTAGCTGATCCGCGACGATTTGCGCGAACGTGGTCTCGTGTCCTTGTCCGTGCGCGTGCGAGCCGGTCATCACTTGCACCTTGCCGAGGGGATGCACCCGCACCAGGGCGCTCTCCACCAAGCCCGCGGCAGCGCCAAGCGATGCGGCGACCTGGGCAGGCGCAGCACCGGTGATTTCCATGTACGTCGAGATCCCGATGCCGACGACCCTGCCTTGCTTGCGTGCTTCCTCTTGCTGTTTCCGCATGGCGGTATAACCCGCGCGACTGAGCGCGTCTTCCAGATTCCCGGCATAGTTGCCGCTATCGTACGCATAAGCCATGCAGGTCTGATACACATTGTCCAGAAATGGCGGAATGATATTCTTGCGCCGCACGTCCGCCGGATCCATGTTGAGTTCTAACGCGACCAAGTCAACCATTCGTTCGAGCAGATAGGTCGCTTCCGGTCGCCCCGCGCCGCGATAAGCATCAACCGGCGTCGTGTTCGTATTCGTGCCGTAGACTTCCACGAACACATTTGGAATTGTGTACGGCCCTTGGAGCATCGGACCATACAAAAAGGTCGGGATGAGCGGCGCGAACACAGAGAGATACGCGCCCTGGTTCGCGTAAGTCTTGACCTTCAGCCCGGTGATCGTTCCGTCTTTCTTATAACCGATCTGTACATCGCTGATGTGGTCGCGTCCGTGAATGGTCGCCTTGTAGTTTTCGGTGCGCTCTTCCGTCCACTTGACCGGGCGACCCAATTGCTTGGACGCAAAGCACGCCACAACTTCGTCGGCGTACAGATAAATCTTGCTGCCGAATCCGCCGCCTACGTCCGGCGCGACGATGCGGAGTTTGTGCTCCGGTTGTCCCAGCACTAACGCGAGGAGTAAGCGAATGATATGCGGGTTTTGATTTGTATTGTACAGCGTGAGTTGTCCGGTCGCCGGTTGATAGTCCGCCAGCGCGGCGCGGGTTTCCATGGCGTTTGGAATCAACCGCTGATTGATGAGCCGTTGTTTGATCACGCCGTCCGCTTCGGCGAGTGCTGTATCTACATCGCCGCCGCCAATTTTCCAATAGAAGGCAATGTTATTCGGCGCTTCGGGATGAAGTTGCGGCGCGTCGGGTTGCGTCGCTTTTTCGCCGTCCACGACGACGGGCAACGGCTCATAATCCACGTCGATCAGATCGAGCGCGTCGCGCGCGGTGAAACGATCTGTCGCGACGACCGCCGCGACGCCGTCGCCGGTATAGCGCACGGTGTCAATCGCGAGCGGATAGTGCGGCCCGATTTTGATGTCGGGCAAAATCCAGCCGACCGGGATCGGATTGACGCCGCCGTTCTTCAAATCATTGCCGGTGTAAACCGCCAATACACCAGGCAACGCTTTGGCTTTGCTCGCATCGATTTTCTTGATGCGCGCGTGCGCATGCGGACTGCGGAGGATCGTCAGATACACCATCTTGGGCAAGGTCATATTGTCGGTGTACGTACCGTTGCCGGTAATCAAGCGCGGGTCTTCGCGCCGCTTGACGGTCGAACCGATTATTTGAGTAGCCATTTTATGCTCCTTGACGCATTTGCGCCGCGGCGGCTTGAATCGACTTGACAATGTTTTGATAACCGGTGCAACGGCAAATGTTGCCCTCGATGCCGTGACGAATTTCCTCGTCGGTGGGATTGGGATTCCGATTGAGGAGATCCAACGCCGTCATAATCATCCCCGAGGTGCAAAAGCCACATTGCAAGCCATGATTGTCCCAGAACGCTTGCTGAAGCGGATGGTACGCCCCATTCTCTTTCAGCCCTTCGATGGTCGTGACTTGGGCTCCATTTGCCTGCAATGCGAGAACCGTGCAAGATTTGACGGCGACCCCGTCGAGCAGAACCGTACATGCGCCACACTGGCTGGTGTCGCAGCCAACGTTGGTGCCGGTCAAGCCCTGCACTTCGCGCAAATAATTCACGAGCAAAAGTCGCGGCTCAACCTCGTCTTCGTGCTTGATGCCGTTGACTGTGATTTGCAGTCGTGCCATGGTCCTCTCTCCTTCTTCAACATTGATGAACTGGTTCGATATTCCTCAACGGCGACGAATGCCGTGAGGGGGAGACCTGGATAATTCGGTCATGTGAACGCGCCTTCGCGCGCCTGGACGGCGGAGCCGGGGAATACAAAGAGGCAGGCGTGAAGCATGCCTGCCCCGTGGTATAGTCATCAAGTCACAGATCTGTGGAAGAAAAAAATAAACGCGCGAAAATATCACACGCGCAGAATGGCGAGCAATTGCCGGAATCGTATCGACGCGGTCAAAGGCAACGAACAATACACGCCTCAACAACCCCTCCCGCATCACCAGGAGGAACCAGCCATCGTGATGCCGCCGTCATCGCGGCATCCCTGTCCAACTTTGGGTGGATTATATTCCGGGTGACTCGAGCGTGTCAAGCCCCCTTTCCAATCAAAAGAAAAAACTCCGGTATTTGCCATCACCGGAGTTTTCATTTCTTACTTAACTTTGGGCGGCGGCCCAGCAATTTGTAGCCGGTTGCCTTCTGGATCATAGAAGGTGGCGAACGCGACCATTTCGGGGATCACCTGAACGTCATCTGCCTTAACCCCGCGGCGCCGCAACTCCTCCACCGCCTTGAATGCATCCTCGACCGAAAAAATGGCAACCGCGCCTCCGTCTTTCGGCGGCATCGGCCCAGGACCGCGCCATTGGCCGATTGCAAGATGTACGCTGTCTTTCTCACCAAATTCCATCCAGCCAACTTCATCGTTGATGAACGCGGCAACCGGAAGGCCAAGGGTTTCGCCGTAAAACTTTTTGGCCTGTTGCCAATTGGTGACGCCGTACGAGATAATGTTGGGGTACTTGAACATCGACATGGACAACCTCCTGTCATTCTCCCATTAGAATATCTGTTCTTTTAGGATAGCATAGAAACAACCGGTTGTCAATCAAAATTTCGTAGAATCTCATGCCTATGCGGTTCGCCGCTTAATCCATCATCGTGGTCAGAATAGTATTGTTGTCCGCTAAACGTTCTGCAATAAGACGTGCAATGAACCGGTGCAAAGCCGACGCCACGTCGGGGTCCTGGCTTTCCATCTTTTCAATTGCATCTGCCGACAGCCGGTAAAGGGTGCTGGGCTGAATCGTGAAGGCCGAAGCCGTGCGAATGCTTTTCAAATACATTCCCACTTCTCCGACAAAGGTCCCGGCGCGCATCGTCCTCAGCCGCATCGCCCGGCCGTCGGGCGATTGAAACTGGGCCGTCACCATTCCGGACTCGATAAAGTAAAACGAGTCTGAGGGATCACCCTGGCGCATGAGGCAATACCCCGCTGTGACCTGCATCCTTTCGAGATAACGCATGAACGCGGTGATTTGAGCAGGGTTGGAGAATACCCTTTTCAGCTCCGTTGTCAAAGTCTCGTCGGCTGCGGTTGCCGCTCCAGGCTCGGTCGCCAGTATCTGATCCTCGCACCACTCCACGCCCTGGTCCAGGGTCGGAAAAAAATGAATTCCTTCGGCATGGACGCCGAGGCCCCCTCTTTCGAGCTGGCGCCGCATTTCCGCCGTCAATCCGGAAAAAACGAGTTGTATATCCCTTGGCTCGACCAGTTGCTTTATCCGGACAAAGCCGGATACCGCGGACGAATCCACCCCGTCGACCCGACCGAAATCCAGAACGATGAATCGCAATAATGGAAGATCCTTATCGGCAAGGCGCTGGCGGACTTGATTTATCAGGCCTACGTCCGTGCCAAAGAACACAAACCCCTGAAGACGGAGAATGTATAATTGACTTCCCTTTTCGCGCAAGGTCCGTCTCTGAGAAATCGGGCGATCCACCGCGCTATGATAATTGGCGCCCGTGAAGACGTGTCTTACGATCTGGGTCCGGCTATAATTCATGACAAATAACAGGATAGCCACGCCTATGCCCACCGCCACACCAGGCAAGTAGCCGACAGTCACGACAATGGCGACGATCAACAATATGAGCAAATAGTCCATCCTGGGGAGCTTGAACCATGCCTCATACACCCACTCTATGACAAATGACAAGCCCTGGAAAAGAACCAATCCACCCAGTACCATTCTTGGGAAAAAGGATAGTAGTGATGAGCCGGCGGCGAGTATCAAGACACAGAACCCCGCGGACACCAGCCCGACCAGGCGACTATTAGAACCCGTCCGATAAGCCAGATCCGATAGACTGAGAGCTTGAAAGCCCGGTGGAGCCGCAGTCAACCCTGCAAGGACATTGGCGACACCCGCCGATTCGAGTTCCCGATTCAAGTCGATATCCCGCCGGACAGCCAATTCCAGAGCGGTAGTATTGAGCAAAAGCCCAATAACGGAAACGATCAAGATGGTCCCAATCTTGTCGAACTGTCCCAGGACCAATGACCAGTCTACTTGACCAAGAGCAGCAGGAGTAAACGGCTGCCACAGGGCACCTTGGGAGAATGAGCTAAGTAACCAGCCTCGCCTGGTCGCCTCTGGGATCGATGTGCCTGACAACCACAAAATGACATAGAACACGAGTATCGCAGACATCAACATCGTGGGTACGATCATAAAGTGCTTGTGCCGTCGTAACACGACCAGCAGCAAGACCGCAAAGATCAGTCCCGGCACCCACGCGACAAATGCATCCGGTTGAAATATATAGTCCAGTCGCGCAAAACTAAAGGTTGTCCCGGTCATTACGCCGACCGAGCCCTGGACGAGTAACCAGCCCGTGCCCGCCAGAAAGCCGCCGATGACCGGGTACGGTACAAATCGGACCAGCCGGCCCAACTTGAAACGCCCGAGAGCATAGAAAAAACTCCCGGTGAAAAGAGACGTCATGCCCATTGCCGCAACGACGGTGAAAAAGATTGCATCCGATGTCGCCGAGGGGGACATGCTCCTGGAAATAGCGGCAGCGGTCAGGGCGAGAATTGCGGCGGGAGTATC
>JBLMXX010000181.1:0-9988 GCA_050257995.1 Acidobacteriota bacterium
TCCCCGCGGACGTTCACCTCGGCAATTCTACCGCACACAGGAGTTTCATGAGTTTCAGTTATTTCGATCTTGACCCGCGCCTGCTTGCAGGCGTCAGGGCGATGGGCTTTACCCTGCCCACGCCTATCCAGGCGGCCACCATTCCGGCAGCGCTTGCAGGTCAGGACATTTTGGGATCGGCGGAGACAGGCACGGGCAAAACAGCCGCGTACCTGCTGCCACTGCTGCAGCGATTGCTGTCAGCCCCCGCCGGAGGACACAAGACCCGTGCGCTCATTCTCGTTCCCACGCGCGAGCTTGCACTGCAAGTCGCAGAGCATGGGAGCCACTTGGCCGCGCGTGCGGATCTGCGCGTCGCTGCGATTTACGGCGGCACGACGATGGGTCCTCAAGTGTCAGCCCTCAAACGCGGCGTAGACATTGTCATCGCCACCCCAGGTCGCTTGCTTGACCATGCCGAGCGGAAGACGATTTCGTTCACGGCTCTGCAAGTGCTGGTGCTCGACGAAGCGGACCGCATGCTGGATGTCGGTTTTTTGCCCGATTTGCGCCGCATTGTGCACCTGCTCCCGCGCGCACGCCAGACGATGCTATTTTCAGCGACGCTGGTCCCTTCCATCCTCGACCTCGCCCGCGAAGTGACGCAGGATGCGGTCCGGATCCAGAAGGAAACTACCGTCACACCCGACGCCATCGCCCAGACCCTATTCCCGGTGCCGGAGCATCTGAAATCACAAGTGCTTCAGCAGTTGCTAAATGAAGAGGCAATGGACAGTGTCCTGGTCTTTGCGCGGACCAAGCACCGCGCGGATCGCGTTGCCCGGCAGTTGGTGCGCGCCAACATCAAGGCGACCGTCATCCATGGCGACCGGTCCCAGAGTCAGCGTATTGCAGCCCTCGAATCGTTCCGGCGCGGTCACACCCGCGTCTTGGTAGCAACCGATATCGCCGCACGCGGGATTGACGTAGAAGGCATCTCACACGTCATCAATTACGACGTGCCGATGCAGCCGGAAGACTATGTGCATCGCATCGGGCGTACAGGCCGTGCTGAGTCCTCCGGAAATGCGTATACCCTGGTCACGCCGGTGGACGAGGGCATGGTCCACCGGATCGAATTGGTGTTGAATCACAAGATCCAGCGACGCAAGCTCGCGGGAGTGGATTATAACGCTCCCAAATTCGTACAGCCCGACAGCGAAGCCATTCGGCGCTATGTGGAAGCAAACCGCCGGGCGCGGCAAAAACCCTATGCGGCCCATGCCGCTTGACATACCTGCCGCCGATTGAAACGGCATTATTCAAAAGGTCCGGAGAGACCTTGAACCGAAGGAGAAAATGAAATGGAATCAAAATTGTATGTAGGCAACTTGTCCTACGACACGACTGAGGAACAACTGCGTGAGCTGTTCGGCCAGGCGGGTTCGATCAAGGAAATCGCGTTGATCATGGACCGCGACACGCGACGCCCCAAGGGCTTTGGCTTTGTCGAAATGGAAACGCAAGCCGAAGCTGCCAAGGCAATCCAGATGTTCAGCGACTATGAGCTAGACGGACGCCGATTGACGGTCAACATGGCACGCCCGCGCGAGGAACGTGGAGGAGGCGGTTACAGCGGTGGCAATCGCGGTGGCGGTCGCGGCGGTTTCCGCGGCGGGCGATACTGAACCCCGGCGAGACAACCTGCTACTTATTTTATCCCTCATAACCCACAAGCCAGCCAAATGGCTGGCTTGTTCATTTTGAGATGGCGAGAATCAGATCAAGAAATTCCCGATGGGGATTAACCCCGAATTCTCGTTGTCCTATTGTTCGCAGGGCTGAAATGAGTCTTCATGCTTGTGAGGCGACGAGGACTTGATCCAATTCTTCCTGTGTTGCCGGCTCAATCTTGACGGCGCAAACCTTGTATTCCGGAATCTTGGCTTGCGGGTCAAGCGCATCGATCGTCAGCATATTGGCGGCGGCTTCCGCAAAGTGGAAAGGGATGAAGACGATGCCGTAAGATGCCTTGTCAGTAACCCGGGCGCGCAACACAATCGAGCCACGTCGGGAGGAAACGCGGACCGGCTCGCCTTCGCGGCATGATATCCGCAATGCATCGGCAGGATTGATCTCTACCAATGGCTCGGGCATGGCAAAATCCAGTTGTGAGTGGCGCGTCAGCGTGCCCCCGTGCCAGTGGTAAAGAACACGCCCCGTCGTAAGGATGAAAGGATAACCGGCATCGGGCTCTTCTGCGCTCGGCTGGTAGACCAGCGGAAAAAACTTCGCTCTGCCGCGCGGGAACTCTTTTTCAAACAGAAATGGCGTTCCCGGATGATCGAGCGTAGGCACTGGCCATTGTAAACCGTCACCCTCCAGCCGGTCATAGGAGATACCAGCGTACCCAGGGACCAGCCGTCCAATCTCTTCCAGGATTTCTTCGGGATCGCAAAAGTCCCAATACACCGTACTTGTTCGCCCCAGCTTCTTGTTCAGGCGCATAGCCATATTGCACACGATCTGCCAATCCGCGCGTGAATCGCCGAACGGCTCAAAGACCTTACGCACTCGCTGGACACGGCGGTCTGTGTTGGTGAATGTCCCGTCCTTTTCTGCCCAACTGCACCCCGGCAATATCACATCCGCAAACCGCCCAGTCTCGTTGATGAACATATCCTGGCAAACGAGGAATTCCAGGTTCTCAATGGCATGGTACGAGTGCTTGAGATTTGGCTCACTCATCAACGGGTTCTCGCCCATGATGTACATGGCCTTGACCGCCCCGGTTGCCCACGCCTCCGCGATTTCGGTGGTCGAGAGACCGCGTTTGGGTGGCGGTGCGTAACCCCACGCAGAGCGGAATTTCTCGACGACTGCGGGATCGTCAGCCTTTTGATAGCCGGGATAGTCCCACGGCATTGCACCCACATCCGATGCGCCCTGCACGTTGTTCTGTCCACGGAGGGGATTCAGACCTGTTCCTTCTCTCCCAATATGACCGGTGAGGAGTGCAAGGTGAATCAGTGCCATCGCATTCTCAGTCCCGTGCGTATGCTCCGGGATGCCGAGCGCCCAATAGATGGCACCGCGCTTGGCCGTCGCGTACATCCGCGCGGCGCGCATAATGTCTTCGGCTGCCACACCCGTGATATTCTCGGCGAATTCGGGGGTGAAATCCTCCATGGACTTGGCAAAGGCATCGAAATTCTCGGTCCGTTCGCGTATGAACGGCTCGTTGTAAAGTTTTTCACGCAGGATGACCTGTGCCATTGCGGAAAAGAGGGGCACATCCGTGCCTGGACGTTGGTTCAGCCACAACGCGGCAAAGTTCACCATCTCGACCCGGCGCGGGTCGGCGATGATAACACGCGTGCCGTGGTGCATCGCGGCGTCTTTCATTTGCAGGGCGATGATGGGATGTGTCTCTGCAGTATTTGAGCCGGTGACGATCGCGACATCGCAATTGTAGATTTCATTCGCGGTATTGCTCATCGCACTCGAGCCAAGAGCAAGCTGGAGCGCGACGACACTGCCCGCATGGCAGAGGCGCGTACAATGGTCGATATTATTCGTACCAATGACGGCGCGGAACATTTTCTGAAGGACATAATTGTCTTCGTTTGTCGCCTTGGCGCAGCAAAAGGCGGCCGTCGCATCCGGCCCATGCTCCTGGACAGTTGCAGCAAACCGGTCCGTCACCAATTCGAGCACCTCTTCCCAAGTCGCCTCACGCCAGTCGTCGCGATCAGCCGGCGTGCGGCGACCCGCGCGCTGCAATTCCTTGCGGATCAGCGGCTTGTGCACACGCTCAGGGTGATAGATGAAATCCCAACCAAAACGCCCCTTGACGCACAGATTACCGCGACTGACGATGTGATCATAAGGCGTCGACGCACGCAGGATTTGATCGCCGTACGTATGCAAGTCGAGCCGACACCCCACTCCACAGAACGGGCAAGTGGTGGCCGTGATCTTGGCTTCGCGAATCATTCTAGAGCTTCCCTTTGTCTTTACTTCCGACCTTCTGCCGTTCCTTCCATTTCCGAATATCGCCGGCGTGAATGACGATATGGCTGGCCTCCTCACGGATCAAGCCACGCAGGGTCGTGTGACCTTGAGAATTCCACCATTGAGACGGAAAACTCTTCTTCAGATCATCATCAGTTAATGTTGGCAATATGGCAGTCAGCTTCTGATAGGTCGACGCCAAATCCGAGCGCAACTGTGCAGCTGGCACTTGGCGCAACCGCTCTGCTTCGCGCCGGTTAAAGTATGAATAGGAAGGAGATCGCGGAGAGGCCAGTTTTTTGCGTTTACGGAAGGATTCGACATGGCGCAGCATCAAGTCCATATAACTGTAGACGTGTCCCACGATGTCTTTCAGGTTCCAATGGGGATAGACAGAGGCTTGGAAATCTGCGTCGTGCAGACCATCCATCGCCTCGTTCCAAATCCGCCACGCTTGCTCATACCGCTCCGCCAGCCCGATTTTCTGCGCCATGCTTGCCTCAGAAGTCAACACTCTTGGTAAGAGCGCCCATTGCTACCGCTTCCGCTTATATTCCAGCCGCGAACGGCGCACCAATTCGTTGACATTGCGCCCGTTCTCGATCCAGAACTCGCGCTTTGGTTTCAACGCGCCCGTTGGACAAGCCTGGACGCAATTACCGCAGTAGACACAGGTACTCTCCGGAATCGGCCTGTCGAGGAACGTTGCAATGCGTGTATCAAACCCGCGTCCCGCCTTGTAAATCGCAAATGTCCACTGGACATCTTCGCCACATGCCTGGACACAACGCCAACATAGGATGCATTTGCTGTAATCGCGAATATAGAACGGGTTATCGTCATGGAGGGATAGCTCGCGTCGCTTGCCCTCGCCAAAACGACCGGATTCCGCACCATACTTGATCGCGTATGCCTGAATCTCCGGCGCTTGGCTGGTATCAACTGCGCCCTGCAATAGCTCCAGGATCATCTTGCGCGCCTGCTGAACCCGCGGTGAGCTGGTGTGGACGACCATTCCGTTTTCGCAAACGCGGGAGCATGATTGCATCAGCACGCGTGATTTTTCCACTTCCACCACACACATGCGGCAAAGAGACGGTGGGGTGAAATGCGGGTGATAGCAAATCGTTGGGACCTCTGTGTGGATCTGTTGTGCCGCCTGTAGAATTGTCGTCCCATCCGGGACTGTGACAATCTGATCGTCTATCGTGAAAGTGATGTCACTCATATCTTCATCTCTGTTAAATGAGTTTCTTATCTAACGCGCTCAAAATTGCAGAAGACGCTGTCTGTCCCAGCCCGCACAGCGATGCATCGCGCATCACCGCGCCGAGTTCGTGCAGGAGACCCGACAAGTTCTCCAATGCCATCGGGTCTGATCGTCCAACCATTTCAAATTGCCGCTGTGTTCCTATTTGGCAGGGAAAACATTTACCGCACGATTCGTTTTTGAAGAAACGGGCGATTCGTTTTATTACACCCCTCATGTCTGCGCGGTCGTCCATCACTATGATCGCCCCGGAACCAAAGGTCGCTCCAATCGCACTCAGCGACTCGAAGGCGAGCGGTACGTCAATCTCCTCTGGCGTGAGGAAAACACCCGCCGCGCCACCGACCAGGGCAGCCTGCAAAGTACGTCCCTCGCCCAATCCGCCGGCTAGGTCATAAATTACATAGCGCAACGGCGTGCCCATTTCAATCTCGAATGCACCTGGACGCCGGACCGCGCCGCTTACGCAAACCATCCGCGTCCCTGGTGATTTCAGAGTCCCATATTTCCGGTATTCTCCGGAGCCCTCCAGAGCGATCAGCGGTATGTTCGCAAAAGTCTCGACGTTGTTAATGACGGTGGGACGATCGAATAGTCCGGCATCCGTCGGGAATGGTGGCTTGACTCGCGGCTCGCCTCGCCTACCTTCGATGGACTCGAAAAGCGCGGTTTCTTCGCCACAGATATAGGCACCCGCGCCGCGCCGGATTTCAATGTCGAACTCAAAGTCATCGCGGAGGATACGGTCTCCCAGGTATCCCCGTTCCCGCGCGCGCTCGATCACACGTGATAGACGATCATAAGCGAGTGGGTACTCACCCCGGAGGTAGATAAACCCGCTTGTACAGCAGGTGATGAATGCCGTGACCGCCATCCCTTCCAATATGCGAAACGGGTCGCCTTCCATCAACAGGCGATCCTTGAAAGTGCCGGTTTCGGACTCGTCGGCATTGCAGATAACGAAAGCAGAGGAACGGCGATAAGATTCCGGCACATTTGTAGGGGCGGGCCACGGCTGGGTGACTTCGGCTCTGATGGCGAGCTCGCGTTTGATGCCGGTAGGGAAGGCGGCACCACCACGTCCGATCAGTCCCGACGCCTTGAGCGCATCAATGGTTTCGGTAGGAGATATCTCTAGAGCTACCTTTCTAAGCGCTCGATATCCCCCGCGGACAATATAGTCGTCGATGCTTTCGGGATCGACTACGCCCAGGTTCGACGTTACGAATCTAGTTTCCATGACCGCCCAATAGCTCCGTTATCCGACCGGGAGTAACATTCTCCTCGACCTGATTGCCGATCATCAAGACAGGCCCACGATCACAGTGCCCCAGGCAAGGAACGATTTCATAGGTGAACGCGCCATCGGTCGTGGTCTCGCCCTCGCGGATATGTAAGACGTCTTCGACCGTGGCGCAGATCTTTTCGCTTCCAGAAAGAAAACAGGGCACATCATCACAGACGCGCACGATTTGCCTGCCCACCGGATGGGTGTAGAGGTGTGCGTAAAAGTCTGCAACACCATAAACCTCGCTAAGGGGAACATTCAATCCCTGCCCTATTGCCAAGAGCGTTTCCTCGGACAGCCATCCATTTACTTCCTGTGCTTCAATCAGTGCAGGAAGTAGTCCAGATCGCCCAACGGGCTTCCAACGTTTAAGAACAAGTGCAAATCGATCCGATGAGGAATCACCGGGAGAATCAACCGAATCCATATCGCACCCTTTCAACAGGTATCAGGATGCCAAAGATTATCGCACAATCTAAAAGGGCTGACAAGGGGTGGAGAGATCTCTATGATGACCGCTCAAACTTGTACTTGACAGTGGGTAGGTGACGTGTAAACTATGAATAGTGCATGGTTGCACTATCATGGTTCAGTGGTGAAATGGTCCTCTCCTTTGCATCCTATTGGCAAGATCCAGGGCTTGTACAAGCCATACCCTCAGGATATAATGAAAAGGATGGGGAACAGTGCAATCGACTCGCCCAAAACCAGCGGAGGAAAGAGGCCAAAATGCGTGAAGGTAGTACCGTGAAAATACTGCGGGTAGATTTGACCCAGCGGGCGACGACAGTTGAAAAACTGGACGATACGCTTTATCGCCTCTACCCGGGCGGCAAGGCGCTTGCTGGGTACATCCTTTTGCGGGAACTGCTGCCGCACACCGAACCACTTTCGCCTGACAACCTCCTCGTGCTCGCCAACGGTTTGCTAACGGGCGCACCTTTCTCCACGGCCACGCGCTTTACCGCTGCGGCGCGCTCACCCCTCACGGGCGCGTACGGCGAATCGGAAGCGGGCGGGTTCTGGGGACCGGAACTCAAGATGGCAGGCTACGAAGCCATCGTCATCCGGGGACGTGCAGAAGCACCGGTCTATCTCCTGGTCCGCGACGATCAGATCGAGATTCGCGACGCACGCGGACTGTGGGGCAGAGAACCGGAAGAGGTACAGGACAGAATCCGCGACGAACTTGGCGACAAGTTAATTCGAGTCCTACAGATCGGCATCGGCGGAGAGAATCTGGTCCGGTTTGCCGCGATGACGAATGAACTGCGCCACTTTAACGGGCGCACGGGCATGGGCGCCGTCATGGGTTCGAAAAACCTCAAGGCTATCGCAGTACGCGGGAGGGGGCGTTATTTGGACTTGGCCAACGATCCCAAACCGATTGCCGAACTGGGGCGGTCGCTCGCCAAGCGTGTCCGGGAGCATCCACAGTCGTGGGATCTCCAGGTAAAGGGCACGCCGGGCCTAGTGGACGGCTTGAATGCTGCGGGTATCCTGCCTACGCGTAATTTCAGGCAAGGCGCATTCGAGCGGGTCGATAATATCAAGTGGGCTGTATACGAAAAGGAACTGCTCACCGCTCGGCGCAGTTGCTATGCCTGTGCCGTCCGCTGCAAGCGCGAGGTTAAGGTAAACGACCGTTACCAAGTCAGCGATGCCTACGGCGGTCCCGAATATGAAACGATTGACGGCTTTTCGGCGAATTGCGGCATTGACGACCTGCAAGCCGTCGCCAAAGCGAACGAATTGTGCAACCGTTACACCCTGGACTCGATCTCGACCAGTTCGACGGTTTCCTTTGCCATGGAGTGTTTCGAGCACGGACTGATCGGGCTCGCAGATACCGGGGGTATGGAACTGAAATTCGGGAATGCAGACTCGATGCTCAAGACGATTGACCAGATCGCGCATCGGCAGGGAATCGGCAACCTGCTTGCCGATGGGGTTAAGAGGGCAGCGGAGGTCATCGGAGGCGATGCATGGTATTTCGCCATGCACGTCAAGGGCGAGGAATTACCCATGCATGACCCACGCGGCAAGGTCGGCGTGGGACTTGGCTATGCCATTTCGGAGACCGGCGCGGACCATTTGACCGCCACGCACGATCCGCTGGTGGCAAACCCGGATTCAATTAGCTTCAAAGCTGCCCAGGTACTTGGAATTGAAGCCGTGCCGCCGCGAGAACTGAGTGATCGGAAAGCCAGAAACTATGCAATCCTGGAGAACTGGAGCAGTCTGGGCAAGGTCGTGGGATTGTGCTTTTTTGGTCCTGCGCCGCGCTCTTTCATTCAAATCGACGAGGTCTTGAATGCGGTGCGCGCCGCCAGTGGATGGAATCTCACCGTCGAAGAGTTGAGCCGTATCGGGGAGCGAGCGACTAACCTCGCGCGTGCCTTTAACGTCCTGAACGGCTTTACGCGCAAAGACGATACTCTACCCGAGCGGCTTTTCCAACCGCTGGAGAACGGGGCACTCGCCGGCGTGGCCATTCCTAAACCGGAATTCGAGCAAACGATGACGGAGCTGTACAAGTACAAAGGTTGGAATCCAGACAATGCGACGCCCACCCGCGCGCGGCTGGTAGACCTCGGAATCGGATGGGTAGCAGATTTGCTGGGAGTGTAGATGCATCTCCACCTTGGAGGACATCTGAGTTGGTACGATCCCGACAAGCGCTCTGATGTGCCAGTCCCACTATCGAAGCCCATGCGGCTGTTGGCGCTGATTGAAAGCCTCGGCCTTCCTTCGGGCGAAGTCGCCATCGCCGTGGTCAATGGAAGCGCTGTCGCGCTCGAAGAGGCGTTGGTCTCGGATGGCGACCGCGTTCAACTCTACCCGCCTATCGGCGGGGGTAACTACAGGTAATGGAGCATTTGGAGGGATTTGATGAAGTCGAAGGTTGCCATCTTTCATACTTGCCCGGAAACGGTTCTACGTGATTACGAGCAAGTCTTTGAAATGGCAGATGGAGCAGACGCGTTGGCGCCCAATGTGCCGACCATTCTGAAAGACAACATCTCATGGCACTTTCCGATGCCAGCCGCGAATACCACTCCCTGGCAGCTTGAAGGGACGATTCTGGCATTGCGTCAGGCCGGGTTTGCTGATTTGGTCTGCGTCCAGAACCAGACAGTGGTCACGAATGCGTTCAAAGGCGAAGACCTGAATTGCTACGTGCCTATCTTCCGTCACTACGGCATCCCGGTTCGATACAATTTTCGCCCGCAGGATATGGGCTGGACGCATTATCGCCCCAGAGCCAAAATGCTGGCACTCGATCACATTTATCCGGACGGAATTCACATTCCGGACTATTTCATCGGCAAGAACATGGTCCACCTGCCAACCCTCAAGACCCATATGTATACAACGACGACCGGGGCGCTCAAGAACGCGTTCGGCGGGCTGTTGAGCAAATACCGGCATTACAC
>JBLMXX010000182.1:0-4574 GCA_050257995.1 Acidobacteriota bacterium
GCCGGTATGGTGACCGTAGAGGTCATGATCGAGGAAATCGTGGGACAATTGGGCGACGAGCTGGCACACGAGACGCCGGTCACCGAAAGGATTGACGAGCACAGTGCCCAATTCGACGGGCAGCTTCGCGTCGAAGAGGTGAACGAGCAGTTGGGCATCCACTTGCCGGAGCGGGAGGAGTATGAGACCATCGCCGGTTTCGTGCTCTATGCCCTCCATCACATCCCCAAAGAAGGCGAGCAGTTCCGTACCGATAACGTCCGCATCACCGTCACACGCATGGAAGGGCCGAGGATCGATCGAGTCTTGATCACGCGTTTGTGAGCGAGCAGGATTTTGCGTTTTTGTGAATCTGGATATACTATTACCATCTGCTCCGGAGAGACTCGACCATTTTATCTCGCGCCAAGATTGCCGAACACCGGCAGTGGGTTTATCTATTCGTCGCTGCGGTTGGTTTATTCGCACTGTTTCCCCAAATTATTGGGTATAACCGCGCCCTCAATCTGCTCCGCCATGCCGATCCGCGTTATCTCGGGATCGCGCTGGTGGCGGAAGCTCTGCGCTATGTCACCAGCGCCGGCTCTACCTACCTCCTCTCCTGGCTGTTTCAGAGTAACCTTCCTTTTGAACCACTCACCGAGACCTTTTTCGCGGGTGGTGCAGCCAATCGCACTTTTTCCACCGGCGGCGCGCCAGGTATGCTCGTCCGGTTTTTATTCCTCACACGGCAAGGAGTGGCAGCGGGAACTGTTGCCGTAATTTTCCTTATCGAGGATATTGCCGGTCTCATTGTCGGCAGTCTCGTCCTCGTCCTCGGTATCATCGTCCTGGTCAACGCTCAACCTTCAAACCGAATCATCGTCGATTTCACGCTGGTCTTTTCTGTCGGGTTGTCGGCCATAAGCGCCGCCTTCTTTTACCTTTCGCGCCATCGCGCCTGGGTGGGGCGCGGTGTGCATGCGGCGGCGCGAGCATGCAACGTCATGGCCGACTGGTTAACGGGTCGGTCCCTTTTTTCGCCGCGCCAAGTCCAGAAAGCTCTGGACGAATTCCATGTCGGGATGTCGATAGCCGGGCGTGCCCCTCTCTTTATGCTGGCGACTCTCGCCCTGAACCTACTTCGGTATGCCGGAGGCATCGCGGCTCTCTATTTCTGTTTTCTCGCTTTGGGATGGAGAGTTGAACCGGGCATTCTGATCCTGCTATACACGTCAGCCAGCGTGATTTCCACCATTAGCGCGGTGCCGGGTGAATTCGCGATCATGGGGGCAAGTTGGGCCGTTCTCACGCTTTCCTTCGGCGTGCCAAAGGACATTGCCATCATGGCCATGTTGCTCTCGCGCACGGTCGCGTTTTGGCTTCCCCTTCCAATCGGTGCCGTGGCATTTTGGAACCTGCGGCGGCAAGACTATCTCTAGCGCGCCATAAAGTTCCACAGCGCGTGCAGGAGAAATGGCGCAAAAACGCGACCTGTGCGTAAGCGCGCTAACCCCGTGATGGTCCCAACGGCGATTCCCACCAGAACCTTGAAAAAGAGAACCACACTCAAGAACGGCAGGTTGGAATGGGATCCCACAGCACGCAGAATCGAATCAATGTATCCAAGATGCCAAAAGCCAAAGAGCAACGTAATGCAAACCCATGTCACCCAACCGGCGGATTTGCCTGACAACCCTCCGCGAATATGACTCCAACCAAAACCGCGAAATAATATTTCTTCGAACGCGGGTATAAAGAGTGCCGAGTAGATATTCGCGGCGAACGCGTCGGCGTCAAACAATAGCGCCGAGACTATCAATCCCAACAGAAAGATGCCACCTCCGATGTACACCAAGCGTTCGCCTTGCGTGGTGCCTGTCCAATCCAGCGCCAATTCTACCGCCCCCGGACTCAATACCAGCCACGCCGGAATGCCCGCTATGAGAAACGCTGCGGCGCTCAGGATGAATGACCCGACGGCAATTTCGCCCGGGTTGAAGAATGCCTGCAATGCCCATGCGGCGATCAAACGGACGACCTGAAGATAGAAAAGCAAAAGGACAAATGTCGTAGTCAGAGTCCAGAAGCCGGATCGTTCGTGTGCATCGACGAGACCAGTCACAATTCTGCTCCTAAAAGAATGAATGACGAAGGACAAATCAATCCTTCGTCATTCATTCGGCCGTCCAGATTATTATCTCCCATGAACTCGCTTATTGCGTCGGGCTATCCGTCATGCCGGTAGGAGCTGGCGGTGCCGGAGGGATGGTGGGCGCGAGCGACGTCGACGTTGCAGGAGCCAACGGCGGGTATGGGCGAGTGCCAAAGCGGGTCAGCACCACGGCGCCGAAAGCGAGCGAGGCGACAAAGATCCCGATGAGCCAGCCCAGGATGGGCACCAGAGTCACCAGCCAGAGAATAAGCAGTCCTACCAGCAAGGCAACGATGGGCACAATCGTAGTTACCTTGAGTCCCGTCAGCAATTTCTGACCCAAGACCATGCCAATTGCAATCCACCCCAAGACGCCTGCCGCGACAGCCAGGATGCCAAGGATGGCTGCCAATGGAATCCCGATACAGGTCACAACAAAAAGCAGCGTCAGCGGCGGCAGTACAATCCAGGACAAGCATCCGACCCCAAGGCTCGGCAGAGCCGCTCGTTGAGCCGTGGCTGCCACTTCATTCAGCTGCGCCGGGAGAAAGACGATGACAAGCGCGCCGAGCGCCACCAGCGCCAATGCAGTGACCAGACCCCGCACGACACCTACGAAAAACGACGCCAACGTACCGAACCCACCGTTATAGAAAGGGTTCACGTATATCGGTCCTGGGCCGGGGCTTCCGGTGCCCAAGAATCGCCCGCGGACGGTCGCACCTTCTTTCTTGTCGACGAACCCACCATATACCTGGACATCGTTGTTCACGACCGAAGATGATTCAAGGGTGACGAGACCCCCAAATGCCGTCACGCGGTGATTCACTTGCCCCGCGATGTCCGCATTACCTCCAAAGACGACGATATCGCCGCCCACTTGAGCTCCTTGCTCCAGCACCACGTTGCCGCCGAACGAAACAATGTCCTTTTGCACGCGGGCACCGCTCTGAATCCGACCGCCGCAGCCAAAGAGCACTACGCTGTCGGGGGTCTCGTTCGATCCGACAGTTGTGACGCCGCCGACACACAAATGGTCACCGCTCCGCTCAAAACCCTGTGCTGACACAGGCACCGCTGCAAACATCACCAGAACCAATGCAATGACAGGTCCAAGCCAGTGCTTCATTTTTCAAAACCTCCCACGGTTTGAGTGAGGAGACGCAGGGAAGAGCCACTGACCACGCGTACCCAGACGAGCGTCAACGCGAGGACACCCAGTGCAAACGCCAACATTTGAACGGCACTAACATTGGCGGCTACCACTCCGATAGAAACCCAGAGCGCCTCTGCCACGGTCGTCCCAAAATCCACCAGAGGAGTGAGAGAGACAAGCACTGTAAGGAACACATCCGGATTCATGACGACGATGGCGAGCAAGCCCAACAGGACACCGCCGAGGAGCACCGAAACAATACCCGCAGCAAGGAACATCAGTGAAGCACCAATCATCGCCCAGCGCCGCGCCCGTGCGCGCTCGCGTGCCTCGATTCTCGCCATGACCCGAGCCGTAAAGCCCGGGGCTGGCGACATCATGCTTGCGTGCCTGAATTGTGCTTCGCGCATCTCTGCCTCACCCCTTTCAGATAGCATGGGGCACCCTCGCATCCCGTCCATCGCGCTCGCCCGCTCTTTTCGCCGCCTCGCGTGCCAAAACCTGGCGAGCGCGGTGCAATTTCACTTTGACGGCGCTGACTGAATCGCCTGTGGTCCGTGAAATGTCCTGCACGGACAGATCATGCCAATAGCGCAGAACAACCACCAGGCGATTTGGCGGCGAGAGCCGCTCCAAGAGATGCTCGACCTCACGCTGGTCCTCATGCCGCAGGGCTTGATCATCCGGTTCCGGCGCGGTGCTCATCAGGACCTGGCTCAGGCCATCCTCCTCCAGTGATAGCCACTGGAACTTGCGACGGCGCAGACGGTCGATGCAGTAATGCGCGTCAATGGACAAGAGCCACGTCGCGAATTTCTGATCACCATGGAATTTCTTCATCTGGGCATATGCCCTTAGAAAGGTTTCCTGCGCCGCGTCTTCGGCATCGTTCGCATTCGCCAACATCCGGTACGCCAAGTTATACACTGGCGTCTGGTACTTTTCGACCAGTTGGGCGAAGGCGTTTTGATCACCGCTCTGCGCGTGCTCGACAAGCCACTGCTCTTCCAAACGTCTACCTCTCACCCTATCTACGTAGGAGGAAGAAAAAGGTTACAGGCGAAGGAACGAAACTAGTCCAACCCTGCTAGCGATACCGGCAGCGTGGCGACTACCTGCCAGTACGAGGCCAGCGCCAACAGGACAACACGGGTAAATAAAAAACATTTACACGGGACCAGGTGGAATGCATTGGTTATGCGCTCCGGAGGGCGCGCACGATTTCCTTAACAGAAGGACGTTTGCCGTACATCAAGAGACCCATCCGGAATATCTTGGCACCCG
>JBLMXX010000183.1:0-4392 GCA_050257995.1 Acidobacteriota bacterium
ACCGGGTCGAAAGCGGGGAAATCCGCATAGGGGCTGCCCGCGCCAAAACCTTTGATCTGCGCATAGATGATGCGCGGGTTGATCGCGCGTACGCTGTCGTAATCCAACCCCATCCGCTCGATCGTACCCGGCGAGAAATTCTCGACGAAAATGTCCGATTTTTCGACCAGCCGCTCGAGCAGTTTTTTCCCCTCCGGGTGTTTGATGTCGATGGTAACGGACTTTTTGTTCGCGTTGACAAGAATAAAGAGGTACGAATCGGCGCCCGGTTGGTCAACGGACGATCCGCGTCCCTGCTCTCCTGTTCCGGGACGCTCGACCTTGATGACATTCGCGCCGAGCCAGGCGAGGGTTTCCGTGCACACCGTGCCGGATTCGAATTGGGTGAGATCGAGTACTGTGATGCCGTCAAGGGCTGCTGTCATACCGGGGTTACTCCCAATCGGATTTCGAGGAATTTTTCAAACTCGGCATTAAAGCGCTCATCATCCCAGGTGCGCGCGTCGACATTGTCCGCGCGAATCTCTAGGACCGGAATGCCGGTGTCTTCGAGCGCCTTTTTGATAAAGTAGGACCCCTGGACTGCCTGCGTGCAGCTCGCTTGCACGAGATGGACCACCCCGCGAATCCGGTTCGCCAGCGCCTCTTTGACGTACCAATCGGCATTCCAGGGAGGCATGTGGAGCATGTCCTCCATGCTGACGAACCGACTCGCGAGCGCACGCAGCGGGTCGCTCAGGCCATAACGCGCGTACGCGTCCGCGGCGAGACCCAGATAGATGGACCAAGCAAAGACGGCGCCGTATTTCTCTTCAAAGCGCTGGTAAAAGCCGAGGTTGAACCACAGCCCAGTGCCGATCCACATAAGCCGGACGCGCTCGTTGGCGCAAACAGCCGTCCCGCGCTTTACAAGGTCGCGGACTTCTTCATAAAACATCCGCGCGGCATTCACCGCCCACTCGGTGCCGCGATGCCATTGTGGAATCATGACACTGGGAATCTGGTCGGTAATCGAGAGAGGCGCAGGCACCGTTTCGGCAATCAGGTCCCGCGCGCGCCGGTTGTGCTCGGCTTGCCGGTTTACCAATTCCATGACACGGCGGAACTTGTTTTCGCTAAATGATTTGCCAGTCGTGGTTTCCAGGAAACGGATCAGGCCTTCCAATTCCTTGACCATCAGGTCCAGGCGGTGGGGCTCGAGCAATTCATCCCAGTGCTCGGGCGCTTGCTCCCACCAGAGCGCGGGTGTTCTTAGAGGGACCGTGTTGGCGAGAGGATAGAATGGGACACCGTGCTCGCGCGACCACATTTCAAAAATCTTTTCCTGTCCATCGCACGCGAGGCGGGTCACCGCTATAGTCGGTTTGGGTAGTCCGCCCCAGGGGCCGTTTTCGGGATGGGGGTCGAAGGTCGACGCGAGAGAGAGCGAGCAATAGCGGCAAAGGTCTTGGCGATAGCCGCGCTCGTTCAATAGATTGAAATAGTAGGGAGACATTTGCTTGGCGGAGACGACGGAGGCCCACCATTGGTTGACGACGTAGGGGATGTCCATCGCGCGAAACACCTCTTGCGGCACATCGGCATTCACAAACGCGAAGGGTTCACCGTGCGCCACCCGCTCGCGCAATCCCGCGAACCACTGTTTCTGGTACGCATTGGCTTCCGCTGCCGAGCGCAGCCGCTTGACGCTGCGCTCGCCGGTTACGGGCTGGCTCATTGGACCACCTCTCGACACGCAGCGATAAAGGCAAGCACCTCACGGCGCAGCGACTCGGCATCTCCCATCGGATACGGTTGGTTGTCAAGCAGAAGGACTGGAATCCCGGCGGCTTGCAGTGCACGGCGCTGCTCCGGCCAGTCCCACGAGGGCGCGTCGTCCTTTTGGTAAACAAACGCAATGACCCCCTGAGCACGTGCGGCGCACACCTGCTCGACGAGTGCCTTGACACGCGCAGAGATGGAGGCCCGGCTTGCGGCGGGCGAGCGCATGTGATAGCGGTCGACGATGGCAGCCGCCGGGTCCGCCGCCGGGTCCACATCGCCCTCAAAGTGCCGGTTGCCCCAGTCGTGGTCTTCGGCGACGATCACGGCGCGGCAGGACTCAACCAGCTCATAAAATCGCGAGTGGTCTTGTTGGCTCCCGGTGACAAATACGCGCACGCCGGGGAGAGCCGTCCGCGCGCGCGCCTCGCCAAGAAATGCCCGGAGCAGACGGCTGTGCTCGTCGCGCGGCAGGAACATGGAGGCACCGGTGATTTGCAGTGCCTCAACGCCAGTCACGTGGGGGAGATCCGGGCCGCGCAGCGCGGCGAGTTGGCGCAGTAGCCCCCGATCCTCATTACAGGTGTCAATCGCTTGGGCGAGTGCGCTGTCGGTGATGGCGTCGCCGCGCCAGCCCTCGACCACGCGCCTGAATTCCCGAGCCCGGTCGTGATTGTAAAGCGCGCTCGTCCGGTAGCGAGAGTGGACGAGATCAAAGCAATACAGGTCGGGAACCGGCAAGCCCGGCTCGCACTGGCGGAGAGCGCGCAGGTAGTAGAAAACGCGTACGAGGGCATCCGATGAACTGGAAACGATCAGGTGGTCCAGGTAGCGGTAGGCGCCCTGCACGACGATGCGGGCAAACTGGGAGCGCACGTGGGGATCAAAGGCTCGCTCGATATAGCGATCGGCAGCCTCCTCGGCGAACGCGGCATCTCCGCCGTCCGCGGCAGAGCCGCAGACGCGCACCGGCAGAATTCCGGCAGCGATCAGGAACTCTTCCGGCACGTCCGTGCCGAGGCAGCCCGCGACCTGCCCGCCGCGCGCCTTCCATTCTACCGCCGCGCGGTCGCGTTCCTGGTAAGCATGAACGAGTGCATCAAACGCATCATCGAAATGAGCATCACTCATGACTGGGCACCTTGAGACAAGCCACTTGATGTCCTTGGGAAACTTGGCGTAGTGGCGGCGCGGACTCGCGGCACTCTGCTGTTGCTATGGGACAGCGGGGATGGAATGGACAACCGCCGGGTGGATTTACCAAGCTGGGCACATCGCCTTTGAGAATAATACGTTCGCGCTTACCTTCGATAAAGGGGTCCGGGATGGGCACTGCCGAGAGAAGCGCTTGCGTATAGGGATGAAGAGGATTGCTGTACAGCGTATCACAATCCGTCATCTCGACGATACGCCCCAGGTACATGACAGCGACCCGGTCGCTGATATGCCGGACGACCGAAAGATCGTGCGCGATAAAGAGATACGTCAGCCCGGCATTTCCGCGCCGCAACTCGTCCAGGAGATTGATGACCTGAGCCTGAATCGAGACATCCAGAGCCGAGATGGGCTCGTCGCAAACGATCAGGGAGGGCCTGCAGGCAAGGGCGCGCGCGATCCCGATCCGCTGTCGCTGTCCTCCACTGAATTCGTGCGGCACCCGCTCTGCCAGGCCGGGGTTTAGCCCCACCATTCGAAAGAGCTCGGCAACGCGGTCCTGGTATTCGCCGCGGCTCTTGACCAAATGGTGAATCTTGAGCGACTCACCGACGATTTCTCCTGCACTCTGGCGCGGGTCGAGCGAGCCATACGGGTCCTGAAATATGAGCGACATGTGAGGGCGAAAACGCCGCAATTGGCCGCGGGAAAGATGCGTAATGTCCTGTCCCTCGAAAAGGATTTGCCCTGAAGTGGGCCGGTAGAGGCGCAGGACACAGCGCCCGGTCGTCGTCTTGCCACAGCCGCTCTCTCCGACGAGGCCGAGCGTCTCGCCGCGCTGGAGCGTAAAACTCACCCCGTCCACCGCTTTGGCGTCCCCTACCTTCCGACGCAGCAATCCCCGCGTCACTGGAAAGTACATTTGCAGTTCCTTGACCTGCACCAGCATCTCGTCCGAGATTGACCGCGCGCCACTGTTCTCGCGCTCTGGCGCGCGATCGGCGGCAGTGGCAAATAGCGAATCCGGCACTTGAAGTTTGCCGGTCACATTCCGAATGAGTGCATTGCCAGTCCAAAGGCGCGCCGCCGCTTCCCGTTCCATCGCCTCGGCATAGCAAGCGGCATAATGCTGTCCATCCACATGGACCAGCGGCGGTGCCGGCTCTTGTGCGCAGCGCTCCAGACGGCGTGTGCAGCGCGGCAAAAAGGTGCACGTTGGCGGAAGGTTGAGGAGCCCGGGCGGCAGTCCTTCGATGGGTACCAAGTGTCGCCCTTTCGGCTCGTCCAGCCGGGGCACGGACTTGAGTAACCCAACCGTGTAAGGATGCCGCGTCGCGCCAAATATCTCTTTCGCGGTGCCCGATTCGACAATACGCCCGGCATACATCACATAGATGCGCCCGGCGTACCGTGCGACGACCCCCAGGTTATGCGTGACGAGGACCAGAGATGTGTTGAATGTTCTCACCGTGTGGC
>JBLMXX010000184.1:0-5057 GCA_050257995.1 Acidobacteriota bacterium
TCGCCGCGTCCGCGAACCTTTTATAGTCCGCATTCGTGACCGGATACCGGTCGATATAGAACGCATCCAAATACACCTCGTGCGGCGGCTTTTCATCGTCTCGTTCATCGCTGCCCATGAGAAACTCGCCTGCCGCGATGAGGACTCGCTCCCTGCCATCCTTGCCCTTGATGATCGGCGGCAGGGACTTGGAGGGAGCAGGTGGGACGACGATGCCCGGCGTTGGCGCGGTCGTCACAGGACTGTCAAAATTGGGTCGCGTCCCGAGCGGAGGGCGTTAGTACTTTGGCGATTCGTACAAATGCCGCAGCAATTGCTCCAGACTCGCTTGAAACTTGGCGTCGTCCCGAAAATCCAGGAACAACCTTGATCGAAGATAGGATGGCAAGGATTCTTTTGCTTCACCCGAGCGAAGGACCGGCACAAACTTTTTCGGAGACGCCTCTCCGCCAAAAATCTCGCCGGTCACGATCATCCTCTCAAATCCCACTCCGCCCTGGCCTTTGTTGGCTTTTTCAGCAAATGTGGGTGTGCAGACCAGCAGCACAAAGGTTGATTCCCGCACGCAGGTTTCCATGTACAGGGTCAAATCCATGCCCGGGAAAACGTCGTACTGATCGAGCCGGGTATCCACACCGTTGTTGCAGAGAGCATCGGAGAGGTATCTCACCCAGTCTCTATGAGCATCGCTGTCCCAGGAATAACTGATAAAACAGGTAGGTGTTGCCATTCCAACCCATTCTGCAAGATCGAGGGAAAAGTGGACGAAACCGCAGTACAGGGACCAAATAAGTGCGCAAGTCAATTATATCGCGGGTACCGGGAAAGGCAAAAAACGTTAGTAACGAATGAATTCGTTACTAACGTTTTCGTTCTTGGGTAGTGACGATTTCAATCGTCAGCAATTGCCGTTCAAATCGCCTGCGTCGCGTCGCTCAGCCGTTTTTGCGCTTGAGCGAATTGCGCGCCGCGTTCCGCTCGCCAGACGATATCGCGTTCGAGCTGCCGGGTCTGGCGATTCAGTACCGCTTGCGTGGCTTGCGGCGCAGGTCCCCCGGGGATGGCGCGCGTCGCGACGAAATGCCGCGCGTCGAGCGCGCGGTGCACCACGGCATCGGGCAGGTTGAGCCCGCGCCCCAGCACCTGCCGCGCGGCAGCGTCCACCTGTGCCGAGCGGATCTCGCCCGGCGCGAGATGCTGCGCTTGCGCGTCGCGCACCACTTGCGCGACCACGCGATGTGCCGCGCGGAACGGCAAACCGGCTTCGCGCACGAGTGTGTCGGCGAGCTCGGTCGCGGTCGTAAAACCTTCGGCAGCCCGCGCGGCGAGATGGTCGACGTTCCAGGTCGCGCTCGCCAGGACCGCTTCGAGCAGCTCGTAAACGCCGGCGGCATATTCCAGCATCCGGAAGAGCGGGCGATAGATCGGGTCTTCGACGTCGTTCACATCGCCAAAAGGGACGTTGTGATGCAGGATGAACACGCTTTGGGCGTCCGCATAGACATAACCCAACTGGGTGCGGATGTGCTCCAGCACGACCGGGTTGCGTTTCTGCGGCATAATGCTCGAAATCTGCACGAACTCGTCCCCGATGCGAAGCGCGCCGGTCTCTTGCGTCGCCCAGAACAGCAGGTCGGTGCAAAAGCGCGATAATTCCCCCTCCGCCGTCTGTATCACACCCGCCACTTCGGTTTGATAATCCGCGCCGCCGACGGCATCATAACTGTTTTCCACCGGGGCATCGAAACCGAGCAGGTCCGCGACCAGGGCGCGATCGATCGGGAAACCGGTGGTCGTAAAGGCGACGGCGCCCAGGGGTGACCGGTTCACGCGCGCAAATGCGCCTGCCACGCGCGCCGCATCCCGTTCGAGAAACGCCGCGACGCCCGCAAGATAATGGGCGAGCGTCGTCGGCTGCGCCGGCTGCGCGTGAGTGTATCCGGGCATGAGCGTGTCGAGGTGTTCCCGCGCCAGGTCCAGCACGCGCAGGCGCAGCGCATCGAGGGCGTCGAGGAACGCCAGCAGGTGTTCGCGCACGACCCACCGGCACATGGTTCCATCCAGGTCGTTGCGACTGCGCGCGATTTGCATGTTGCCGACCGCGTCCTCGCTGGTCAATTCGGCAAGGCGATGCTCCAGATAGAAAAACAAATCTTCGAAATTCCCATCGTACGTTACCCCGCTTAGGCCCTCCGTTTCGAGCGATTGCAGACCGTTGACTAACGAGACTGCCGTCACGCGGTCGAGAATGTTCTGGCGCACGAGCATGACGATGTGGGCGCGCGTCGCCGCCAGCATCGCGGGCACCAGGTATGCTTTCGTCTGTTCGAAATTCGGCGCGAGCACGCGCCGGGCGTAGACGGGATTGGGAAACATGGAATGGGTCGTCACCGTGTGAACTTCATCCTTTCAATCCGGTCAGGGCAATGCCTTTGATGATCTGCCGCTGGAAGAAGAGAAAGACGACGAGTACCGGGATCGTCGCCATCGAAGCGCCCGCCATAATGAGTTCCCAAGCCGAGCCGGCCTCGCCGGAGAAAAACGACAACCCGACCGGCACGGTGCGCATGTCCATGCGTTCGGTGATGATGACGGGCCACAGAAATGCGTTCCAGTTGCCGAGAAAAGTAAAGATGCACAACGCCGCGAGCGCGGGCCTGACCAGCGGCAGCGCGATACGCCAGAACAGGCCGAATTCCGAGACGCCGTCGATGCGCGCCGCATCCAGCAGCTCGGACGGAACGCCTTCCATAAATTGCTTCATCAGGAATGCGCCGAACGCGGTCATCACGCCGGGGAACATGAGACCCCAGTACGTGTCCACCCAATTCAGGCTGTTCGACAGGATAAACCACGGGATGATCAGCATCTCGGTCGGCACCATCAACGTGCTCAGGATGAAAATAAAGATGATGTTCTTGCCGCGAAATTCGTACTTGGCGAGCGCAAAGCCGGTGAGCGAATCGAAAAACGCGACACTGAGCGTGACGAGCGATGCCACGAGGAGGCTGTTCACGTACCAGCGCGCGAACGGCACTTTGGCGAACACCTTGAAATAATTGTCGATCGTCGGCGCGACGGGCATAAAGTTGCCGAGGAACACTTCGGAGGCCGGCTTGAGCGAGGTGGCGATCATCCATACGAACGGCGTCACCATGATCAGGCCTCCGGCGATCAAAAGAAAATAAATGACCGCCTGCCCAAACCAGCGCGGGGTCCCGCGGGAGTGTGCTATCGACGTCATATCAATACTCCACCCGGCGCGTCGTCACGCGGAGTTGAACCAGCGTGATGAGGAGAATGATGGCAAACAGCACCACCGTGCCAGCGGACGCATAGCCCATCTTGAAAGATTGAAATGCCTGATTGTAGATGAACAGCACCAGCGACTTGGTCGAATCGAGCGGTCCGCCCATGCCTTGGAAGCTCATGTTCAAGACCTGGGTGAACACTTGAATCCCGTTGATCGTGCCGATGACGGTGAGAAAAACGATCGTCGGGTTGAGCAGCGGCAGGGTGATGTGGCGGAACAAGTCCCACGCGCGCGCGCCGTCGATCTTGGCCGCCTCGTAGAAATCCACCGGAATCCCTTCCAGGCCTGCGATGAAAATGATCACGTAAAAGCCCAGCGCCTGCCACACCAGCACGACGACGATCGAGGGCAAGGCTTGATCGGGACTGGCGAGATATTTCTGATCGGGTAGTCCCACCAGCGCGAGCAGTTTGTTCAATGGGCCGAACGTGGGCTGGTAAATCCAGCGCCAGACCCAACTGATTGCGACGGTCGAGGTGACAAAGGGGATAAAGTACAGGGCGCGGAAAAAACCGCGCCAGTGTGCCGCGGCCTGGAGCAGCAGGGCGAACGCCAGCCCGAGCACCAGCTGCGCCGGGATGCTGAGCGCGACATACAGCAGCGTGTTCGTCAGCGACTTCCAAAAGACCGGGTCGGCGTAAAGCGTTTCGTAATTTTGCAGCCCGACCCACGGCTTGTTCGGCGAGAGAATGTCCCACCGGAAGAGACTGACGCTCATGGCGAACAGCGTCGGCGCAAAACGAATCGCGATAAAAAACAAGAGCGGAACAAGCAAAAAGACATACGCCCACATCTGCCGGCGCTGACCCAGGGTCAACCGCCGCGAGAATAGAGCCATGCGCCACCTCGTTGTGCTCGTAGGGGCGTTTCACACTTGCACCGCACACCTTCGGGGGTGCAGGTGGAAACGCCCCTACCTCGAACCGGTTACTTTTTCGTGGCCCAGTAATCGTCGAACAGTTTCTGCACCTGCTTGACCGCCGTGTCGAGCGCTTGCTTTGGATCGGTGTTCTTGAGTACCACTGAATCATAGGCATCGACCAGCGCCTTGCGGTCCGCCGCTTCGTCCACAAAGTACGACGCTTGCGCGACCGGCAGCGTCTCGATGAACGGCGCGAGATTCGGATCGTTCGCGAACAGCGGGTCTTTCAAGAGCTCCGCCCGGGCGGGCAGCTCGCCGATTGCCGGCGTCCATTTCTTCATCGTCGCGGCGCTCGTCAGGTACTGCAAGAACTTGACCGACGCCGCGAGTTTTGCCGGGTCTTTGGCCGCTTTGGCCGTGATGCCGTGCGTCCAGAACGAGCCCATATTCGCCTGACCTTTGGGACCGGCAGGCATGGGGAACACGCCCCAATTAAATTTGGCATTGGACTTCGCCGTGCCCAGGTAGAACGAGCCGCTGACCATCATGCCCGCTTGCTGCGCGAGCCACGCGGTCGGGCCGTCTTGTCCGAGCGTGGGATCGCTCACCTTGTTTTTGGTCGTCAGGTCGACCAAGAACTGCCACGCGTCGTAGCCGCCCGTAGTGGTGTTCCATTGGATCTTTTTGTGGTCGGGCGTCTGGGGCGTGCCGCCGTAAGCGCGGACGAGGATCTCGCGGAACAGGTTGTGGTCCTGGTTGCCCATGTCAATGCGCCAACCGGCAACCGTCATCTTGCCGCCCTCGGTCTTTGTCATTTTCTTCGCGGCATCCAAAAGCTCGTCGAAGGTCTTGGGCGGCTTGGTGGCATCGAGCCCCGCCGCT
>JBLMXX010000185.1:0-5507 GCA_050257995.1 Acidobacteriota bacterium
CTGGCGCCAACACTGGAAGCGTTTGGCTATGTTTCGATCGCCATTGTCGCGGGCGTCGGCGGCTATCTCTTGCTGCAGGGACACAACCTTTTCGGCACGACCATGTCGTTGGGCTTGATCATTACGTTCATCGCCTATACCCAGCGCTTTAACCAACCCATTTCGCAGATCTCGGTCATGTGGACCAACATCCAGAGCGCGATCGCAGGGGCGGAGCGAATCTTTGGGTTGCTCGACACAAAGCCCGACCTGAACGACAAGCCGGATGCCAGGACGATGCCGCCTATCAAAGGACGGGTCGAACTGGAGCACGTGGGGGCAGAATACAAGCCGGGCGAGCCGGTTCTGTGCGATGTGAATCTCGTGGCCGAGCCGGGCCAGACGGTCGCCATCGTGGGACCCACGGGCGCGGGCAAGACGACGATCGGTAACCTGATCCCGCGGTTTTATGAAGTAACGGCCGGGGCCGTCAAGATCGATGGAATCGACGTGCGGGATGTCACGGCCGCGAGTCTGCGCCAGCAGATCGGCATCGTCCTGCAGGACCCGTTCCTGTTCAGCGATACGATCATGGCAAATATCCGCTACGGCAAGCCGGATGCTACGGATGAAGAGGTATTGGCGGCGGCGAAACTGGCGCGGGCGGATGCTTTTGTCGAGCGCCTGCCGGAGAAATACAACACGAAACTCGGCGAGCGGGGCGGCGGCTTGAGCCAGGGTCAACGGCAGCTCCTTTCGATCGCGCGCGCCGCGCTGGCAAACCCGCGTATCCTGATCCTCGACGAAGCGACATCGTCGGTCGACACACGCACGGAGCGGCTGATCCAAAAAGCGTTGGAACAACTCTTGCGCGGGCGCACGTCCTTCGTTATCGCACATCGTCTCAGCACGATTCGAAATGCTGACCAGGTGCTCGTGCTCAAAGACGGCGAGATCATCGAGCGGGGGAAGCATGAAGAACTGCTGCAAAAGAAGGGATTTTACTACGACCTGTACATGAGCCAGTTCCGCCGCGACATTGATTTCTCGGAGGTGGAGCGGAATGGAACGGCAGCATCCGCGGCGACCGCGCCGGCGGAATGAATAAGGGCTAGGATAATAGTGAGGGGAGAGGACGGGCTCAGCCCGCCTTCTCCCCTTTTTCTACTCCTATGTCCGGCCGGTATTAATAGCGCCGGCGTCCGCCGCCACCACCGCCGCGACCGCTGCCATAGCCACCGCCGCGACCGCTGCCATAGCCGCCACCGCCACCGCCACCGCGACCACCGCGGAATCCGCCGCCACCGCCACCGCGTTCTTCCTTCGGGCGTGCGATGTTGACGATCAGGTTACGACCCTCCAGTTCATAGTTGTTGAACATCTCGATGGCTTTTTGAGCTTCGACCTGGGTGTTCATTTCGACAAAGCCAAAGCCCTTGGACCGCTGGGTCATGCGGTCAAGAATCATCGAGACTTCTTTCACCTCGCCCGCCTGGCTGAACAGGTCCCGCAGTTGGTCCTCGGACACTGTGTAGGACAGGTTACCGACGTACAATTTTGTTTCCACTCGAATCCCTCCTGGGATTTGGAAAGAATGCTCAAGCACACAGGCAAGGCGATTCATTCCGAAAAATAGTCCGTACTCACGAACCAAAAATCTCGAATAAACCAGAAAAACTAGAAATAAAACGCGCCTACCGAATCACGACCAGAAAGCCGGCAGGCGCACGCAGACCGGATTTGCTTGTCTAATCTAAAGCCATTTTACCACAGAAAGGTGCATAAAGCAATAGGTCAGCGCGTGACGAGGACGAGGAAGACTTCGAAAAAGACCAACTGGTAAACGACTGTGACCACCACGCCGAGGAGTGACTCTGGAAACTTGACCGCGAACCACTCCTCCGTCAAGCGGAGCACGGTGATTGTGCCCAGACCGACCGCGATCAGCATAGCGGGCAACAGAATGAATATCGGCGCACCCGCTGCGACGAGGAGTGTCAGCGCGATGGCCGACACCCAGCGCGGCAGCTGCGTGATAGGATAAATTCGCATCGCCGCCTGGACACTCATCGTATGAAGTTCTCCGACCGGAACAGCCGTCAGATAGAGACCTGCCAGGGGCCATTCCAGGAGTGCCAGCAAGGGTACTACCAGCACGTTCCAGGGTACCTGCAAATGGACCAGCGCGCCGACGGCGGATGGAACGGCGAGGGATGCGGCAACGGACGCCATCTCCCGTGCGGCATCTTGGGGCGTGATTTGGATCTCTTCCGCGGTCGCCAGTTCGTGAACAGTGGCAAGGGGGGCATTCAGCATTCTGAGCAGCCACGTGGGAGACTCTTCGCTGAACTTTGCCGCAAATCCTTCTTCGCCGTACCGCGCTTTCAATTCAGTGACCAACCCGGCGACCACCTGATCGAAGCCGACCAGGTCAGACGTCAATAGGAATCCGCTCCATAAAAGACGTCCGAAGAGGAGGCTGGCCAGCCAGTTTTGCAGTGGCAGTCCCTTGGTGGAATGAACCCAGACCACATACCGACCATTAGGCTGGAGTTCTACCGAACGAATTCCGCGCAGGGCGGTGTAAGGTATGAATCGCCGCCCCAACGCCGACTGCATAAGCAGGCCGTTGTCATGCAGGGTGATGCGGGGGGTCAGAAAGGCAACCGCGCGAATGAAAACCAGCGTGACGAACAAGCCCAGGTGAGAGAGCAGGAGGGTCGAGATCCCTTGAGAGAAAAAGAAGAAGGGGATATAGGGCAGTTTGAGTGGGACCGCGAGCGCGCTGTAGACAAACCTGACCCACTCGAGCAGGTATTCGCTCACGCTCAAGAGGAGAAGAAAAAGCCAGATGCCTAGGACAGTTCTTCGTATTCGAACAGGGTATTGGAAAATAGGTCCGCCCTTTTAATCTGTGGTATAATCGTAATCCGGTTCACGGTCGTCCGGTTCCGTTACGCCGGTCGAATCCTCGCGGTGCAAAAGCAAGATCTCGCCAAAAAGACCCTCCTGCTGTGCCGTGATCAACCTGCGCTTGATAAGCTCGAGGACGGCGAGAAAAGTGACGATGACCTCAACCCGTGTCGCGGCGCGGGCAAGCAAGTGACTAAAGTTCACCTGCCGACGGACCCGGGTCAGTTCAGCAATCGTGTGAATCTGTTGATCGATTGAGACCGCCAGGGGCACGGTCAAAGTCCCTTGGGGCAGAGCGGGACGGACGTGCAGTGCTCGCTGAAGCGCGTGGGCCAGGTCGTCGGCAGTAACGCCCTCCAGTTTCCAGGCGGTCGGCTGGGGACGGGGAGGGGGTGCAAAGCGAGGGTAGGCGCGTAGACCCTGGCGCTCGCGCTCGCGCAGAAACAGGGCGGCTTGCTTGAACATTTTGTATTCTCGCAATTGCCGCGCCAGTGCCTCGCCCATATCCTCCTCGCCCTCGGGGGAGGGCGTTTCAGGCTGCGGCAAAAGCAAGCGGGATTTGATCAGTATCAACTTGGCGGCGATGATGAGGTAATCGGCGAGGGCAGACAGTTCAATCGCGCCGGGTCGGCTGATCAATTCGAGGTACTGGTCCGCCACCGCCGCCAGCGAAACGCGGGTAATATCCAGTTCGCGGTGCTCGATTAAATGCAGCAGCAGGTCGAGCGGACCCTCAAAGTCAGGCAGTCGGAAAGCATGCATTGAGATTGCCCTATTATACCTGGTTTCGTATGCAGAAGCAAAGTACTTTGATACTACTCGAAAACGTCACGCGTGCCTATACCATGGGAGGACGGACGCTCTATGCCCTGAGAGGTGTTTCGCTACAGATCGGCGCAGGAGAGTTTGTCGCCATCGTGGGTCCCTCCGGGAGCGGCAAATCGACCTTGCTGAATCTGATCGGCGGGATTGACAAACCGGACACGGGCCAGGTCTGGGTGGACGATCGCCAGGTCAACGGCATGAGTGAGAACGCGCTGGCGCGGTGGCGCGGGGAGAAAATCGGAATTGTCTTTCAATTTTTTCAGCTTTTGCCGACTTTGAATGCGCTGGAAAACGTCATCCTGCCAATGGAATTGCGCCATCCCTTTGGCAACCACGCCGAGGATCGTGGGCACCGGCGCGAGCGTGCGATGGCAGCGCTCCGTCGAGTGGGACTCGCAGACCGCGCAACGCAACTACCCTCCGAGTTGTCCGGCGGCGAGCAGCAGCGGGTTGCGATTGCGCGGGCCCTCGCAAATGACCCGCCGATTTTGCTTGCCGATGAGCCGACCGGCAACCTCGATACCGACACGGGAAAACGCGTTGTCGAATTACTCGTCGAATTGAACCGGACCGGCAAGACGATCATTCTCGTCACCCATGAAGAAACGCTGGCGCTGGCGGCGAAACGCATAATCCGAGTGCGGGATGGCCACATCGTACAGGCGGTCCCCAGTTGAACTCCAAGCCATCTCCATGGCTCGCGGTGACGGTCGGCATCCTGCTTGTTTGCTGTTGTCTCTTTACGGTCGGCGCGGTTGGAATCATCGCTTGGGAACTAGTGGGTCTCCATCCGGCGAGCCTTGCGGCGGTGGGCACGGTGCCGACCGCGGCGCCCTTCTCTCCTCCGTCGACAGCGCCACCGAACAGTCCGAGCCAAACCGAGAGGGGCAAGAGCGCCCAGGCGACCTTGACTCCAATTGTGACGGTCTCCGGTCAGGGCTTGTACGATATCGTCGTTCCCACCCCTTCGGCTCCGACGCTGATCTATCCGATCCAGTTCGACAGCAATTTGAAGATTGTCACGTATCCCGTGATCGGTACGACGGTCGTTGCGCTTTCCAGATCGCTGGATGCGAATGCGTTGCCCGACCCACATGAAAAGGATAGTCGATATTATGCGAGGACGGACTGGAATCTTTCGGGGCACTGGACCTGGAATCCCACGCCGCGTGGATGTGAGGTGGACAGAGGCTCCATCTCGATTTCGATGACGATGACTCTGCCGCTCCTCGCATCCACCCAAGGTGTGCGGACGGATGTGCTCAATCGCTGGGATAATTTTGTAAACAATACGGTGACTCATGAGACGGGTCACGTCAAACTCGATTTGCAGGGGGCGCGCGATTTCCAGCACAATTTGGGGAATTTTCCAGCCGCATCGGGTTGTGAAGTTATCCAGTCAAAATTAAAGACGCTGTTTGACAACAGTTTCGCCGCGATCGATCGCGCCAACACGGACTATGATGCCCAGACGCGGCACGGCAGGACGCAAGGCGCGGTCTTTCCATAATTGCACGGAGGCATAAATGCTCTTCGCCGGAATGGGATTCGAGATTGTCTATTTGCTGATTGCGCTCCTGGTCGCGCTGACGGTCCACGAGGCGAGCCATGCTCTGGTTGCCTACGCGCTGGGCGATCCCACACCCAAGAACATGGGTCGTCTCTCGCTGAATCCCTTTGCGCACCTTGAACCGATTGGCGCGTTGATGATCCTTGTGGTGGGCCTCGGATGGGGCAAGCCGGTGCGGATTGACGCGGAGAAATTGAGACCCGGACCCAAGGTTGGTATG
>JBLMXX010000186.1:0-7683 GCA_050257995.1 Acidobacteriota bacterium
TTACGCCCGCCGAAATGCCAATGCGCTCGCCGGCCGCAACGCCGATGCGGACCGACTGGTCCGCCGAGACCGGAGCGGTATCCAGGGAAAATCCATTCACCTTAAACTCTTGGGGCACATCAAGGATAAGCGGCCCGAATGGATAAGACTGGACATGCTTACGGACGCGTGTCTCCAGGCGGCGCTGGTCGGACGTCAGAATGGTGACCGGGTCGCGCAGCGCGCCTACGTTGCCCGAGTAGCCGTCCGTAACAATCACGCGCGGCTCGGCCAGCAAAAAGCCCGTCATGGCAGGTTGACCATCGGTTGCCAGTACCCCTACTATCGCCGCCATGAAATCGTCAATGGTCCTCACGTGCTCACTCACGACCTGTGCCGGTGACTCTGTTCCAAACGAGAGATTACCCCTTGTGGTCCGGCTTGCTTCGGGAATACCGCGGCGTACCCGCGTGTCCTCGAGAGCCGCCGTCAGTCCTCCAGGTGTCGTTTCCAAACCGAGCCCCTGAGCCAATCCGATGAACAATCGCTCGAAGGTTGAATCGGAGCCCACGACCGCGCGCACGCGCGGGTTGGTCGCCAGGAAATCAGGTACCGAGCTTGGATGGATATACCAGACCGCGCCCTCGGCATTCAGCACCAGCTCGCGGATGCGTGCATCCCTCAGGCTGTGGCCGACCACCAAAATGTCCCGGCCGTGCAAGGCGGAGCTGAGAGGTGGGGTGATCTCCAGTATAAACTCCTCCATCTCCGTGGGTGTCCATGCCATCAGGCGATTAAAAAGATCTCCATGCAGTTTGAGGACCTTGACGCGCGGGCTGGGCGCAGTCAAGAGCAAGTCAAATCGCTCGGGACGCACGACGCCGTTGATGAGCAAGAAATAGTCCTTGCGCCACAGGTGCGCCGCCGATAGCGCATCGTCGAGGAGCGGATCGAGGTTTGTCGTCAGGATGAAATCCAAGTACGCTTCGGCGCACAAAGAGGCGAGGGCGCGATAGCCCGGCGTCACTTCGGAGGGTTTGCGCGTCTGGAGAAAGCGCGAGAGGAGGCGATAACGCTCGGACGCGGTGAGCGGCATGATGTAATCGCAAAAGCGGTCGAAATCGGGGACATCGACGAATTGAAAAAGATCGGTCATGGCGCCAATCCCGGACTCGACCGACGCGCCGGCGCCCAATAACACGACGGGCGGTGGGTCGCCCACTTCGCGCCGCTGGTTCAAGTCCTTGACGAGATCGGACAGTGTTCGATTGACCATGAAAAGACCTCCGTTGCCCTCAATCTTTATCCTGCGATCCGCGATCCGATAAAGGGCATTCGTCCAAGCAATGGGGCGTATCCCGATTGACTTGCTCGCGGCACAAGACCGAGTAGCCGAGCTGGGCCTTGAATTAGGACGATCTCTTCCTTCGCCTGATACGGATACCCATCGTGATGAGAATGGCTAGTGATATGACAGGACTTGTCCAACCGATCATATGATACAGGTCCAGTTTGAACTCAAAGAGCGCGCCTGGAAAGAGAAACTGTCCCAGTACGGAAGCGAGATGCACATACCACGCCCACGCTGTCCCCATCCAGTACCCGATGGCTGCGACGATTGAGAGAAAGCCAACAATCCCGACCAAATACAGCAACTCTACCAGGAGAGAAGTGGAGCCCACAAGCAGATTGGGGACAACGTAATACAGGATCAGGACAAGACCGACTAGTGCAGCCCCAATAGCGCATACGCGTTGAAGCATCGGGCGGCCGGAGGGAATGCGGGATACGAAAGGCTGAGTAGACATGTTTTAATATCCTTTCAAACCACTCTCCGCGGTCGGTACTGAATCGCCTCCGCTAGGTGCGGCGCCCCGCTGGGGTGCGCGGGGCTCAGTTCGTCCCGCGCAAAGGCACGGGTTCACAGCCGCGACGAGCATGTAATAGCCACAATCGACCCGTAGGAATACCGTTCAGCGTACCTGTAAATATCAATTGAGAACAATAAACACCTGTCGCCGACGCGTTTTCACGAGTCAAAGGACAGGTGCTTTAGGTTTCTTGGCATCTGCGGTCGTGGTGCGGCGGTGCAACGACAAGTCCCGCGCAATCATGTCTCCGCTTCTCCTTCACGATACAAGTGCATACTGAGGCAGATGGAAACGATACCGCCAAAGGGGAATGAAGCCAAGGTCGTGCTAATTCCAGTATATCACGGTGAGGCGAAAAGGGCAAAGCAAGTGGCCGCCGCCCTGAGACAGATATAAAGAGTCCAGGTTTCGCACGTGGCGAAACCTGGACCCGACTAGGCGTCCATGCACATGGTCTCTGCGAGACCTTGGGGCTCACGCGCCGGTTCAATCAGGGTCTATGCGTGGCGCATACGGGCCCTATATCGGCGGCTGGGCTAGTTGCCGCACGGACCACCAAATTGGTTGCTGTTGCGCCAGTTTTGAACAGTATCGTTCACGGTCTGCGTCCCGTTGCTGCCGTACGCCAACGTGATTTGGCGATTGTTGATTTCGCCGCACGCGCTGTCCTTCTCAACATAGTTCCAGTCGCCCAGGGTGTACTTGTATTGGAGTTGCACCGTTTCGTTACCGGTGAGCTGGATCGTCCAGTGCGTATTGTCTACCTTCGTCATTACGACGGCCCCAGGATTCCAATCCGGATATCCGCCATTCAAGAGCGAGAGTGTGCCGGCGATGTAGACGGACTTGCCGCTTGTGGTGGTGTAGCCCGGCACGGTGACGTTGAAGATGAGCGTGACCGTACGCAGCTTCGCCGTGGCTTGCACTTGATTGGAAGTGCCGGAGCGGTTGAACGATTGGTCTACGGCGCGGACGACGTAATAGTACGTCGCACCTTGAGCCACACTGCTGTCGTCAAAGCTCGTCGTCGTCACCAATGCGAGTGTCGTGTAGGGACCACCGGACGTATTGCTGCGCAGAACTTCGTAACCATACAGCGTCGGATCGCCCGCGACGGCATTCCAGCTCAAGTTGATGTCGGTGGGCGAGGACGAGACCAGCGTCAAGCCGGTCGGTGTTGCCGGAGGCGTGGTGTCACTGCTGCGGCTGACCGTCATCCGTCCCGGCTTGGGCGGAGTCCCGGTGAAGATGCCATTGAAATCAGCATAGACCCAGTCGCGTCCACCGGTGGTGGTGTATCGATAAAGGTAATCGTAATCCCCCACGGCATCTGGCAGCATCGTCGTGGCGAATTGATTGTTGTTGCCCTGCACTGAATCGAACGGCGCGGCGAGCCACTTCCACTGCCCATTGGTTGCTGGATTCGTCCCATGCGGACCGAACCCTAGCTGTGCCTGCAGACTGGGCACCTGACCCAAGTTGGTCACGCCGTCGATCCAAACTTGCCCGTAGACCTTCGGCGTGGGATTGACGGCGCTGATGGTCTGATTGATCGTAGGAGGCCACTGGGTATTCGCCCAGCCAATGGTCAGGTGCGGCAGCGCGCTGACCTGATTCGAATTGTCGCTTTCGTTTCCGAGTTGATCAAGCGCGCGCACCACAAAATAATACTTTTGCGCGTTGGTCAGGTCCGTGCTTGTAAAGTTGACGTTCGCGTGCACTTTGACCTTGAGTGCCGTACCGGTCACGGGAGTGCTGTTTACCTTGACCCAGCCACCGCCGCTCACCGGGCTATCGTAAACGTTGTAACCTACTGCGCCAGGCACCCCGGTCCAGGCGAGAGACACTAGCCCATTGCCTTCGGTCTTTACGGTGAGCCCCGCCGGTGCGGCCGGCGGCTTGAGGTCGATATTCTTGTCGGTCATCAGCAGGAGCGCACCCTTGTTCGCGAGCGACACGTGCAACTTGCCGTTGGCTGTGGTCACATCGCCGCCGCTGTTGTTCACCGCGTATACCGTATGGAACATGATCCCATTCGGCAGGTACCCCGCCACCGGCAGATCGAACGCGCCCCCGTTTCCGCCGACAAAGATCGCCGCCTGCTTGTCGGTCTTGCGACCGAAAGCCAAGGTGTGCGAAGCCTCGTGAGTGAGCAGCACGCGAAAATCGCCATTGCTGAAAACGGGATTCTGGTGGCGCACCTGGCTCAGTTTTTGGTAGTGCTTGATGAGGTCGCCGTCAGGACTGCCGCCCAGGTCGGGCCAGGGATAGGTGCGCCGATCATCGGGATCAGTGTCGCCGGTCATTCCAGCCTCATCGCCGTAATAAACGGTGGGTGCGCCTCCATAGCTGAATTGTGCCAGCGTGGCCATGCGGAGATTCAATTTGCCTTGCGCGAGATTCGCGGGATTCTCACGGCCGCTGGAATTCGCGGCCCCGGGTGTCAGCGTCCACAACGCGCGCTCGGTGTCGTGGCTGTCCAGCAGATTCATCAGCGAGTAGAAAGCCGCGTCCGGATAGTCCTCGCGAATGGATTGCAGGCGCGCGGCGACGGCATTCATTCCGGGATAATGACCGCCGTCGGGGAATCCTTTGCCGTCGAAATTCTGCGGTGCTAACCAGGCGAGGATCGCATCGCGGAAGCGATAGTCCATGGTGGTATCCGCACGGTCGCCACGCAAAAAGCGCAGGAGCGACGAATCCTTCTGCCACATTTCGCCGACGATCACCGCCTGACTATTGTCTTGCTTGACGATCTGGCGGAACTGCTCCCAGTACCCGGAGGGGAACGACGGATCGGTCATGACATCCAATCGCCAACCGCTGCTCCCCTGATCGAGCCAGTATTTCGAGACACTGTTGGGATCGGTCAAGAAATACTTTTGCACCGCTGGTAGGGATTTGGACAACACGGGGATGCTGTCGAACCCAAACCAGCCGAGATAGTACGTGTCATTGCCGCCAGGGGTCGATGGGGCGCACGGATGCGGCTGGTTGCCGCTCGGCGCAACAAACGTAAACCAGGGACGATAGGTCGAAGTGGCTGACTCGCAGGCTCCAACCGTCGAATAGTGATGGTATCGATCAAAGTTGGGACTGTCGGACGACATGTGATTGAACACGCCGTCGAGGATGATGTGCATCCCGCGCTTGTTCGCTTCCGCAACGAGCTTTTTGAAATCGTTCAGTGTGCCGAGGTAGGGATCGATCTGTTTGTAATCGGCGGTATCGTAGCGATGGTTCGACTTGGCGTAAAAGGTGGGGTTGAAGTAGATCGTATTGACGCCCAAGCCCTGGAGATAGTCTAGCTCTTGGGACACGCCGACGAGATCGCCGCCGTAATAATCGCGCCCGCGCGGCTGTTCGGTGCCGGTCTGCGTACTATCAAAGCGCCACGGACAATTCTGCGCGGTGGCCCCGGCATAGTTGCGACAGTAACCTTCAGGCAAAGCGCCCCATTTCATCGCGAGCGCCGGATCGTCGTATCGCGGATCGCCGGTCTTGGGATCGTTCGTCTTGTCGCCGTTCCGGAAACGATCGGGGAAGATTTGATAAATGACCGCGTCGCGCATCCACTCCGGCGATTGAAACTTGGGATCGTAGAACATCAGCGCCCAGGAATTGTCTACCGCATTCGCCGAGGGCGCCCCCAGACCACCGTCGAGCGCCGGCGTATCGTCGCCGTAGTACGCCGTGGCGGTGCCGTCGCGGATGATAAAGCGATACCAGAAATTCTTGGGCTGGGTGGGATTCAACGTTGTCTCGTAATAATCGCACGAGTCATTGACGAGATTCGCGTCGTAACACGAGACATCACTCGCGACCAGGTTCATCGTCACGATTTGCTGTGCATTGGCGTCCACGTCCCACACACGCATCGACACATTCGTCACATCGTCGTGAAACGTACGCAATCGAATCTTGACGCCGGTACCCACGGGAGCCGCGCCGCCCGGCGTGCGGTAGAGCAAATCGCGCGAGTCGTGCGCCAGGCCCGCCCATTCGACGTTATTGTCATGCGCGTGACCGGCAAGGACCCAGACATTGTTGTTCGATGTGTCCCAGAAAAAGCGGACAAGCTGTCCGGTCTTGGTTACTGTAAAGCCCACATTGTTGGCAGGATAGCTGGTGTTCCACGCCTCGTTGAGCGCGACCTTGAACTCATAGTGACCCGGCGCAATCGCGGTGGTCTGGAAACTGTAGAGACCAGTCCCGTTCGGATCTACCATGAGGGAGCGAACGCAGTCCGGCTGCCAGTCGCCAGGGCAGCCCAGTTCGCTTTGGAAACTTCCCGCAACGGTGGCAATCTTGTCCATCACACTGTCGAGAACAGCGTGCGTCTTGTCGTCGTAATAAAAGCGCACCGAGGCCGGCGCGGCCGTCACAAGAGTGGTGTTGCCGGACTTGACGTGGTTGCCGGCGTAACTGACTGCCCAGCTGTCGTTCAACGCTATCTTGTATTGCCCATCGGGGAGCGCAGGGACGTTAAAGGCTCCGCGCCACACCCCGTTGCCCTGATCGATCAAGTGCGCCGCTGCACAGGCCGGTGTCCAATCACTGCATGCGCCGCCCGTTGCCGCATTCTCAAAATTCGCGGCAAGGCTGACGGAGGTGGGGCCGGCGAGGACCACCGGGGCACTCGCGGCGAGCAAGAGAACTAGCAGCAGCAATATTGGAACGAAGAGCTTGCGATGATTCAAGCGGGAGGCGTTCATAGATTACTCCTTTCCTTTGGTTCGGAATGGACGAAACAAAAAGCACCGGACTGATAAGACGTTGGAACGCCTTAACGAGTCGGTGCTCAAGATTCTATTTGTCGATTTGAACTAGTCCCACTGCAGAGCATGATCTCGCCTTTCAAGAAAAGACAAGTCCCCGGGACAGGCAAACCTTCAAGCGCAATATACCACATCCCGCGTCGCGCGTCAAAAGTGTCGAGCCGTGGGCGCGGTTCAGTTCCATGAACACAAAAGCAACGCAGAGAAGCTGCATCTTCATGATCATTCCTATTTCGCCCGCCGGATAAGGCTCGTCGAGATGTTGTCGTCGAGTTCGGTGGAGCTCAGCACGCGGCATGCCATTCTGCTCCCCATAGTCGCATTCTCTCAAGCGTCAGTCGTGGAGAATGGGTATCGATGTATCGCCGGGAGCGATTTCGGCTGTCTCAAGGGCGCGCCGGAGGTCGGAAGTAAATACGGCTTGGATCCCATCATTGCATCGGCGTTCGCCGAGTTCTTTGGCTAATAAACGTCCTTTGTCGGAGAGGCGGCCATGATGCCAGCCGGTTGCCCAACTCTTGATTAGGCGGAATGTCTGGAAACGTTCCAGCAGGGCGATGTTGCGGGCATTATAACGGCACAAGAACATTCGAACGACCACACCCGCAATGTTCGCCCTGCATGTGTTTGCAGCCGTTCGAGTCCTTTGTTGCCTAACATTCTGCTACCCAAAGCCAAGCACAGCCAGCACCAGCATGATCAGGGACAGGAAGAAATTACCAAACCAATGGTAAGCCATTGCTAGTGGTAGGCTCCCCATCGGCCCAAAGGCAAACGCCCAGAAGAGACTTGCCCCCAGGGTGGTGGGGTATACCCAGCGCTGGTAAACATGCTTGAGGGTGAATAAAACCGCATTGGCAACCCAGTCCCAGCGGCCAAAAACGCCGTGCATACGGGGGAGCAGGTAGCCGCGGTAATAGATTTCTTCGCCAAAAATGTTGACCAACCCGAGAACAAAATAGGTTACCAAGAACAGGAAATTGCCCTTCATATTGACATCAGGGAACGCATCGGCCACACTGTTCACCTGAATGGTGGGATTGTCGAAGGCGGGC
>JBLMXX010000187.1:0-19127 GCA_050257995.1 Acidobacteriota bacterium
GAGCGAGCAGTGAAAGAACGAGTGCGCGGCTGATCTGGCCGTTGTTTGAGGATCCTATGCTCTTTTGTTAGTTCCAATCCAATTGCGTAAGACAGCGTTCGTCATTTCAGCTGCGGGAAAAAGATCACTTTCTCCCGCAGTTTTGCTTTTCGGGCTTGTCATAACCGAAATGGCGCATCTCAACTGCAGAAATAGTGCAATTTCCAACTTCACGCCGAAGTGGCCACAGAAGTGTTTACGCATAGAAAAGTGTGATATAATGAGGCCAGGCAATCGGCTGTGGTGTTCTCCTTTATTGAATCCGGGCGAGCCGATCATTTCACGCGTCGGCTTGTCCGAGCCAGGAGCAAGTCGACATGCTTACAGATATCCACCGGAGCCGTTCGCGATGGAGAACGTTTACATGGCTAGTCATTCCGGTGGTGCCCCTCATCGTTGTGTCCCTGCTCCTCGTTGTCGTGGAGCAAGAGCTGAGCCAGTATCTGATCTCTGTGCTTGCACTGGCTTTGCTGGCCCAGGCATTTGCTATCCTGATCGTTCCCCGCTTAACTGCAGATCGCGCCCCCAATAATCCTCCGCTCGAGACACGCGAAAACCCATCAGAAGACCGCGGTGAATCTGAACCAACTTTTACCCCGCTCTTTCTCGGCAATCCATTACCTGCGTATCTGTCGACCCTCGTTGAAGAACGCTATGTCGGCGTGAATGACGCATGGGTGCGGCTTTTCGGATATTCAGGCGAAGAGGTTGTAGGCCGCACCGGCCTGGATTTGGATATCTGGGTCCAGCCGGCTAGACGTGCAGAACTCTTGCGCCAATTGAACGCCAGCGGTTCCGTTCGTGATTACGAGTGTAAGATTCGTCTAAAAGGCGGCGCGGTTCGCGACGTGCTCGTCGCCGCCGAAGTCATTGAGTTCAACGCCACGCGCTACAATCTATCCCTTATTCACGATATCACGGAGCTCAGGCGAGCCGAAGAGGCAATGCAACGACAAACGGCGTATCTCGAGGCATTGCATCAGGTTACATTGGGCGTGGTGAGCGAATTGAATGTCGACGACCTCTTGGAAAAATCACTGGAACGTGTGGTCAGCCTTATCGGTGCAGCGTATGCCTGGCTCTACCTAGTGACCCCTGACCAGGATGCTATCGAGCTTAAGGTGGCGACAGGCATGCTTCGTCGATTTAGAGGGACGCGGTTGAAAAAGGGCGAGGGTTTGTCCGGAAGGATATGGGAGACCGGTGAATCCGTTGTCGTCGAAAACTACCAGTCTTGGCAAGGGCGCTCTGGAATCTTTGAAGGCGAATTGATCGGGCCCGCGATGGGTATGCCGCTCAGGTCGAGCGGACAAGTGATCGGCGTCATCGGTCTGACGCGTCCCGCGACAAACATGCCCTTTACTGACGACGAGCGAGCCTTGATGACGCGTTTTGCGAATTTGGCGGAGATTGCTCTGAAAAACGCCCGGTTGCACACTTCACTTCAAACCGAATTGAGCGAACGTGCACGCGCAGAGCAAGCACTACAGGAGCGGCTTGCGTTCGAGCGGCTGATCACCAATATTTCGACCGAGTTCATCAACCTCTCGAGCGACCAAATCGATCTGGGCATCACTCGGGCATTACAGTCCATCGGGGAATTCACCGGGAGCGATCGCAGCTATGTCTTTCTGTTTTCCGAGGATGGGAGGCGGATGGACAATCTGCATGAGTGGTGTCGCACGGGCATCCTGTCGCTTCAGTCATTCTATCGCGATCAGGCGGCGGACCTTTTGAGGTGGACAACAGACCAGATCAAGCGAGGCCAGATCCTGCATGTCCCCGTTTTCGCCGATTTGCCGCCCGAAGCACAACAAGATCGGTCGCAGATGCAATCCCACCCGGATCCGCCGCTTTCGTACATCAGCGTCCCCATGGCTTACCGCGGCCGAGTCATCGGACTGCTTGGATTCGATGCCGTGCGCGCTGAGAAGAGGTGGAGCGACGATTCGATTGCCCTACTTCGCATCGTCGGCGAGATCTTTGTCAGTGCGCTCGAGCGCAAACGCGCCGATCAAGCCTTGGAAGAACGACGCTCTTTTGAACGATTGATTACGAATATTTCGACCGAGTTCATCAATCTCGAGTCCGACCAGATCGATTCGGGCATCGAGCGAGGACTCGCGGCCATCGGTCGATTTACCGGCAGTGATCGCAGCTACGTCATGCTCTTTTCCGCCGATGGGAACCGGGTGGACAACACTCACGAGTGGTGCCGTGCCGGCATCGAATCACACCAGCTGCGGCATCACAACCAACCGGTCGAGGACTTTCCTTCCGTGATCCCGCAGATCAAGCAAGGCAAAGTCGTGATCATTTCATCGTATGACGATGTCCCCGAAACACGGGCGGAGCATGACCGGGTTGTCTCGGATGCCGCGCCGACGCAATCCGTCATTGTCGTGCCTCTGATCTATCGCGGTAAGGTGGTCGGCCAATTGGGGTTTGACTCGGTACGGATGAAAGCAGCATGGAGCGAAGACAGCACCGCGTTGCTGCGCATCGTCGGAGAGATCTTCGTGAACGCGCTGGAGCATAAACGCGCATCAGATGCGCTGCGCCGAAGCGAAATGCGTTTTCGAACCATGTTCGAAAATGCCGGCATAGCCATAGGGATCAAGGGGATGGACGAAGATACGATTCAGTCGAATCCTGCCGTCTACAAGTTGCTCGGCTACAGCCAGGAGGAATTCGCTCAGCTCGACAGTCCGGATTACACTTCTCCGGAAGATTATCCGGCACAGAAGATGCTCGAAGACGAAATGATGGCGGGCCGGCGCGACGGATACCAACTCGAAAAACGGTATATCAGGAAAGATGGACAAGTCGTATGGGGCCAGTTGATCGGGTCCGTTGCCCGGGACACGACCGGCAAGGTCCTGTACATAATAGCCATGACGCAAGATATCACCGCGCAGAAACTGGCCGCCCAGAAGCTGGCCGAGGTAAACCAAACTCTGGAGCAGCGCGTCGCCGAGCGCACCCACGAATTGGCGACGCTCAATGCGATTGCCGCGCGCGTGAGCAGCTCGCTCAACCTCAATGAGATCATGGCGGACGCTCTGGAAAGAATGATGGGACTGACCGACATGGAGCATGGCGTCGCCTATCGGATTGCGGGTGGTGAGGAAGGCACGGCGGACGCGGAAGAGGCCTATCTACGGGTGTTGGCGGTGCGCGGCCTGCCGCCCGACTTTGCCGACCTGGGAGATAGATTACCATTGCGTCAAAGCGCCGCAGGGGTGGCGGGGCGCCGAGGCGAACCGATGATCTGGTCGCTCGCCGACCTGCCGTCTGAGAGTACTCTTAAAAAGAGGTTGGCCGGACAGAAGGTTGAGCAGATCATTGCCATTCCGCTCATGGCCAAAGGTCGATTGGTCGGATCGCTCAATCTCAGCACGAATCAAAGCCGCACGTATTCGCCGGAGCAGATCGCGCTATTGAAAACGATCGGACAACAAGTCGGGGTCGCGGTGGAAAACGCGAGGCTCTACGAGCAGGCCGAACGCTCCGCTCAAGTCGCCGAACGGAGCCGGCTCGCACGCGAGTTGCATGATTCAGTCACCCAATCTCTTTACAGTATGGCGCTGTATGGCGAAGCCACGGCGCGTCTCTTGACCCGTGGACGCCAAGAAGAGGCCGTTGTACGCCTGCGCGAAATGAGGGATACGGCCCAGGAAGCGTTGCGCGCAATGCGCTTGCTCATCTTCGAGTTGCATCCTCCAGCGCTGGAAAAAGGGCTCGCGATGGCTCTGCAAGCGCGGCTGGACACGGTCGAGTCGCGCTGCGGCGTTCGCGCAGATCTTCAGGTCGAGGGCAAAAAGGAATTGTCCTCTGATTTGCAGGCGGAACTATATCACATTGCCCTCGAAGCTCTCAACAACGCGCTCAAGCACGCGCGCGCCCAATCGGTGCGTGTTCATCTAGCGCAAGGCAAAGCGTTGGTCCATTTGCAGGTCCGGGACGATGGAACCGGTTTTGAGACCGCGCCGTTGAGCAAACGCGGCGGATTTGGGATATCTGGCATGCGCGAACGGGCCCGGCGCATTGGTGGAACGCTCGAGATTACGAGTGCACCCGGCCAAGGAACCTGTGTGACTGTGGATGTTCCCATACGGGAGAGGGAGGACGGAGCCGATGACTGACAAGATTCGAATTCTCATCGCTGATGATCACCTGATTGTCCGCAAGGGCATCGAATCCCTGCTTTCCACCGAAGATGATATCGAGGTGATCGGCCAAGTCGCCGATGGGGTAGAAGCCGTCGCGCAAGCGGTAGAACTCAAGCCGGATGTGATTCTCATGGATCTCGTGATGCCTGAGATGGACGGCATCGAAGCGACCCGGCAAATCACGGCCAGCCTACCCGGAACACGCGTGCTCGTACTCACGAGCTTTGCTGCCGACGATAAGGTGTTCCCCGCCCTCAAAGCCGGTGCGCTGGGGTACTTGCTTAAGGATTCTGGTCCCGACGACCTGCTGGAGGCTATTCACAGAGTGCAGCGCGGAGAACCCTCGCTGGATCCATCCGTCGCGCGCAAAGTCCTGACCGAAATGATCAGCGGTCCCCAAAAGCCGCTGAGCGCCGACCCGCTCACGGAGCGAGAATTGGAGGTCCTGCGCCTGATCGCGCGGGGATGTAACAACAAGGAGATTGCGGAGCGGTTGGTCATTGCCGACATCACCGTGCGAACGCATGTGAGCAGCATTCTGGGCAAACTACATCTAGCGAGCCGAACCCAGGCAGCCCTGTATGCGTTAAAAGAAGGAATTGCCTCACTCGATGATGTGCCGCAGGCGGAGGAGAGCTAGGCGGCGGTTCCCAGCCTTTGTAGCCGATCACTATACAACTGTATGAAATGACCTCCCGGAAGGGTGGTCATTTTGTTTAGCCCATGCTCTATGCATTTGCTTGGTGACTTTGCCCGTCGACTCTGCTATTCTGTAGGCGCGGGAAGACCGGAGTCACGAGGGCCATTTTGTCAGATAAAACACGGATACTGATTGTTGATGATTCTGCTCGGGCGCGGAATAGTCTGCGCGCACTGCTCGCCATTTGTACCGAGGATGCGGAGATTCAAGAGGCGGAGACCGGATTGGAGGCACTGCAATGTATCGACGAGTCTTCGCCGAGCGTGGTGCTCATGGACATCATGATGCCGGGACTGGACGGAATTAAGACCACCCAAATCGTCAAGCAGCACAGGCCTCAGGTCAAGATCATCGCCTTGTCGATTGCGTGCGATTCTGAGTCTCAGGCGCTTGCCGCAGGCGCAGATGCATTCGTGTGCAAAGGCGATCCGCCCGGAGTATTGCTCGAAACGCTGGCGCGAGTGGCCGGATTGCAGGAAGATGATAGAGGCAAGCCGCCGTCAGTTCTTTGAGAGAGGTATGAGACGGGTCCGCTTATTCGGAGGTGTGTATGTTACCGAACCCATTCAAGCGAAACAATCATCATGGCACCGACACGGATGTACTGCCGCCAGAAGCGCTGATCGAATTGAGGGGAGTCGTCAAAGAGTTCGCGACCGCCGCGGGCAAGTTTACGGCGCTCAAGAGCATCGATTTGCAGGTGGAAAAGGGCGAATTCATCGCCGTGATCGGCAAGTCGGGCAGTGGCAAGTCTACACTTCTCAACATGATTGCAGGGATTGATCGCCCGACCACGGGAGAAGTGTGGATGAACGGCACGGCGGTACATCACCTGAGCGAAGGGCCAATGGCCGTGTGGCGAGGCAAAAACCTCGGCATTGTCTTTCAATTCTTCCAACTCCTCCCAACGCTGACCAACGTGGAGAACGTGATGCTGCCGATGGATTTCTGCAATGTCTACCCGAGCGGCGAGCGCTATAAACGCGCGCTGCACCTGCTTGATCTCGTCGAGATGACCGAGCACGCGCACAAACTTCCTTCCGCAATTTCGGGTGGGCAGCAGCAGCGCGTCGCCATCGCCCGCGCCCTCGCCAATGACCCGCCGATCCTGATGGCGGACGAGCCGACGGGGAACCTGGATAGCAAGACGGCTGACTCAGTGTTCAACCTCTTTGAGGAACTGGCGAAGCAGGGCAAGACGATCCTGATGGTGACACACGACAGCGACCTGGCGAAACGAGTACGCCGGACGCTGATCCTCTCCGATGGCGAAATCATCGACGAATACCTCGCCAAGACCTTCCCGGTGCTGAACGAAGTGCAGTTGCGCGCCGCCATGCATCAACTTCAACCGGCTGAGTACGCTCCGGGACAGTTGATCCTGCGCCAGGGCCAGCAGCCCGATCGCTTCTACATCATCACCCGGGGCAAAGTGGACGTTCTGATCGGTCCCGATGTCCTGGTTACGACGATGTCGGCGGGGCAATATTTTGGTGAGGTCGAACTGCTGCACGGGGGCGCGAACATCGCCACGATCCGCGCGGCGCCGGACACCGGAGTCCACGTAGCGGCGCTCGACCGCGCGACCTTTGACCGCGTGATCGCCGAATCAAAGGCAGCCGAGCAAGCGATCCGCCAGGTCGCCGATGCTCGCATTGCGGAGAACAGTGCCGCGCGACACAACGGAGGCGCACATGCTTAGTCCACGTTGGCGCAAGGTCCTGCGGGACCTATGGAGCAACAAGGCACGCACGGCCCTGGTCGTGCTCTCGATCGCCGTCGGGGTCTTTGCCGTGGGGTCGATCACGCATATGAACGTTATTGCCACGCGCGACCTCGCCGAGTCCTACGCGCTGGTACTGCCTGCGGATGCCGTCCTAAATTTCACTTCAGACTTTGACGAAGAGTTGCTCAAGACGGTACGACGAATGGACGGTGTCATTGCGGCCGACGGGCGACGGTCCGTCACACTTCGCTTCAGGACCCCGCCGTCGGACCAGTGGTACGCCCTCGCCCTGTGGGCTGTCTCAGACTATGAGAACATGACCGTTAACAAGGTGGCTCGAGAGGTCGAGTATGCACCGGACCCGGATAAATGGCGCGGGGGTGTATTTCCCCCGCCGGACCGAGAGATCGTTCTAGAGCGCAGCTCGGTCCTGACGCCCATGATGGGTTTCGAGAACCCCAAGTTGGGCGATACGATCGTCGTCGAGATGCCGAGCGGCAAGCAGCGCGAGATGCGCCTGGCGGGTCTCGCCTATGACTTTGGGAACTATCCGGCAGCCTTCTCGGGTGAGGCGCTCGGCTTTATCACGCCCGAGACGATGCGATGGCTCGGCCTGGAGGGCGGGATGAACCAACTATACCTGCGCGTGCCGGAATCCGAGCGCACAGAATCAGGGATCAAGCGCATCGCGGACCGGGTCAAGGACAAGGTTGAGAAAGGTGGACACACCATTTTCTATACCGAACTACGCCGCCCTGGCGAGCTGCCCGTCCAATACATCTTTCAGGCAATCACCCTTCTCCTAGGCAGCCTCGGCGCGCTGTCGCTCTTCCTCAGTGTGTTCCTGGTGTTCAATACCGTCTCAGCACATATCGCTCACCAAGTAGGTCAGATCGGCATTATGAAAGCGGTGGGCGCGCAGGCGGGGCAGATTGCGACCTTGTACATCGGAATGGTTGTGATCTTTGGAACGCTCGCGCTGCTGCTCGCGGTCCCCCTCGGCACCTTCGTTGCTGACTGGTTTGTCGGCTTTATGGCGTACTTTATGAATTTCAAACTGCAGCGCTTTTACATACCGGTCGAGGTCCTGGCCCTCGAGATTGCATTGGGACTGGGCATGCCGCTTCTGGCCGCACTCTTGCCCATCATCAGCGGAACGCGCATTACGGTTCAAGAAGCGCTCAGCCACTATGGTCTTGGGGAAAACAAAAAACGTCGCGCTCGGCAAGCACCACCGTCCCTGCCCCTGATCCCGCGCCCGCTGCTCCTTTCGCTGCGCAATGCCTTTCGCCGCAAGACGCGGCTGGTGCTGACGCTGACCACACTGATCCTCGCGGGGACCATCTTTGTCGGCATCTTTAACATCCATGCCGCTCTATCCAGCACGCTCGAGTCTGCGCTCAAGTACTATCAGAGTGACCTATTGGTGTTCCTGGCCAAGCCCTATCCTAGAGAGCGCGTGGAAACCGAAGCGAAAAGTGTGCCGGAGGTCGTCGCGGTCGAAGGTTGGGCCGGCGCGACCATGCACCGGGTGCGCCCGGATGGTACGTATGGTGAGAGCGCCTATATGCGCGGGCTGCCACCCGGGTCCACTATGATCAATCCGACGGTGGTCGAGGGACGCTGGCTCTTGCCCGAGGATGAGAATGCGACGGTAATAGGGACGGAGCTGCTCCGCTCCGAGCCAGACCTGAAGGTCGGCGGACAAGTCGTGTTCAAACTTGACGGGCGGGAAACGAACTGGCGCATTGTCGGAATCGTCCGGACAGCCATGATGGGCCAGGTCGCGTTTGCGAACTATGGCTATTTAACGCTAGTCCTGAGAGATGCCGACAGTGCCGCGCTATTCGCCGTCGTCGCAGAACGGCATGATGCAGCGTCTCAGGCGGCGTTGGTCAAGGCGCTGGACGAGCAGTTCAAGGCGCGGGGATTTCAGGTCGGTCAAAGCCAGACGACGGAGTCCATCCGAACTCAGATCGGAATGCTTTTTAACATTCTGTTTGCGCTCCTCATGGCGATGGCGCTCTTGATGGCAGTGGTAGGCGGATTGGGATTGATGGGTACGATGGGACTGAATGTCCTGGAGCGGACGCGCGAAATTGGGGTCATGCGCGCGATTGGCGCATCGGACGGAGTCGTAAAGCAAATGGTCATCGTGGAAGGAGTCTTGATCGGCACGCTCAGCTGGCTTGTCAGCGTGATCCTGGCCATACCGGTCGGCAACGTGATGGCAAGCACGATTGGAAGGGCGATGCTCGGAACCGCAGTGGATTTTGCCATTTCGGTTCAGGGGGCCGCGTTGTGGCTGGCGCTGGTGGTGATCATCGCAGCGATCGCCAGTGTCGTGCCGGCGCAGAATGCATCTCGCCTGACAGTCCGCGAGGTGCTGGCGTATGAGTAAATGCCATGCCAACCGGGAAGCAGATCCTGTAAGGCTGGAATGGCACGCATTATATTACGTCTGAATTCAGGAGGACACCATGAAAAAGCTACTTATCGGAATTACTTTTCTAGTGCTCGTCGCTGTTGCAGGCGTGGCGCTCGTTTCGTCCTCGCAGGCAGCAGCAACAGCCGCACCGAAACCGCAAACCTCACTGCCCATTGTGAAAGCGGATGCGAAAATTGTTGCAGAGGCGAAGGTTGTCCCGGCGACTAGTGCGGAGCTAGCTTTCACATCGGGCGGCATCATTGCTGAGGTGCCGGTTGCGCATGGAGAACAGGTGAAAGCGGGCAAGTTGCTCGCTCGCCTCGACACGCGTATCCTTGAACTGCAGGTGGTACAGGAAGAAGCCAACCTCGCCGCGGCCCAGGCCCGATTGGGTCAGCTCAAAAACACCCCGAGCGCGGCTGAAGTGGACGCCGCCAAACAAAGAGTGGCGGCAGCGCAAGCGGGATACGATAACCTGCTCCATCCGAGCGCGGGTGAACTGGCCACACTCAAGACAGACGTGGAGAAGAGCAAGGCGCGACTCGATCAGGCAACCGCCGCTTATGATCGCCTCGGGGGGGACTCGAACCCGTATGCGGGAATGCTGCCACAACGCGCGGATGTGCAGACCGCCTGGTTTGATTTTATCCGGTCACAAGCGCTGTACGATGCACGTATCAACCCGCCGGATGACGATGTTCAGAATGCGCTCGCGGAGGTGCAAGATGCGAAGAATCATCAGGCGAGCCTAGCACCGACGGCCGACGAACTGGCCGAGGCGCAGGCCAATGTGGCTTCGGCACGGGCGGCGCGCGATCTCGCGGCGGAGCGTATCACGAACGCGAAAATCCTGGCGCCCTTTGCAGGAATGATTATCTCATCCGATGCCAAGGTCGGCGAGTATGTGATGTCCGGGACATCTGTTCTGAAAATCGCCGACATATCGGTGTGGCAAATCGAGACCACCGATCTGACTGAATTGGATGTCGTCAAGATCCGTGAAGCGATGCCCGTCACGATCACGTTCGACGCAATTCCTGGATTCGAATTACCGGGCAAGGTGAGTCTCATCAAGTACTTTGGTGAGAATCGTCAGGGTGACATCGTCTACACTGTCGTCGTCACACCGGATCAGCAGGATACGCGTTTGCGGTGGAATATGTCAGCGAAGGTGAATATAGATGAAGCTTGGTAGGTACCCTAAAACGAGTTGGTTGGCGGGGCAAGAGCGCGGCTACCCCGCCTATATGATTTCGAATGGATGCTGGCACTACCCTACTCTACCAGATATACGCAATAACCTATTTGTTTTTCGGCTTCGCATAGTGTCCTCTCCCTGAACGGAAAATTATGAAGGTTGTTGTTGTTTAGTGTGATGCCTATGCGAAGCAATAATTGCGCGTCATTGCCTTTTGTGGTATAATTTCGTCGGTCAGTTATCGGCTAGCTTCGGGGATGATCTGGCTTCGACGAGGAGGGCTGGCTCAGAGTTGCAAGCAGCGGCGCCTGGCCGCGTTAAAAACGGGCAAGACGTAAGTGCGAATACACGCACCAACCTCGCGGCACTTCCAGTCGCGGCGTAAGTCGCCACTAGACTTGTCGTAAGGTTCGCAACCTAGCGTTGCGACGTCCACGCACGTTCTCCCCCAAAGGACGTGCGCTGGGCGAAACCAATTTGGGGTGCGGCAACCGCCACGCCGGTAACGGTTGCCCAAGCAGCGCAAGCTGACACGGCTGAGCGTTTTCAATCCTGTCAGTCGGGCCTGGAAACGCGAGAACCAAAGACTGACTACGCTTGTAGTAACTTTGGGTCGAACTTTTCGGACGCGGGTTCAATTCCCGCCATCTCCACCTTGAAATTGCCCGCTCGGCAATCGCGCGCGATTGCCGAGCGGGCAATTTCGCGTCTGGGCAACTATGGAGATTTGTCGACAATGTTTTCCCATTCTTCGACGCTGCGGCCCGATCGTATTCACATTTTCCTGAGATTTAATGAGATTCTATTGGTACGGTTGCGGAGAATCTCACCAATTGCATACAAGGTTTTGACTCAATTTTGACCCCTGTCGATTAACTTTGATGTATCGTCACGATGGCTGTTATCCTATGGTGCTGGGAATCATCGCCTAATGGAGGGCTGGTACACGCGTGCCATGCTATGCACGGTCTGCTTTGCCTCCGTGTAAGTCGCTACTTGCCTGTATCGATCTCCCCGTCGTCTCCCGCATTACTACAGAATCAGCCCTCTCTCCGGATTGAATTCGAATGGTTACACCGCGTGCGCTCTGATAGCCAAATTGCGCGCCATAATCCTCGCCATGGACGAAAGACTCCGCTCGGAAATGTGTTCGGAGTATTGCGTCCAGCATTCGATTTACAGGAGCTGAAATGAGTGTAGTGATAAAACCGAACGTTATGCACAAGCACCGCGTTGCTCGCGATTATGCAGAAAATCCCATGTTGGTCTACTGGGAAACGACCCAGGCTTGCGGATTGGCATGCCGCCATTGCCGTGCCGAAGCGATGCCCAATCCACACCCACTCCAACTGACCCATGCGGAAAGCTGGCAGTTACTCCATCAAATCGTAGAGTTTGGCGACCCACTCCCTCACTTGATCCTCACCGGCGGCGACCCGCTCCAACGTGCCGACCTCTATGAAATTCTCGATGAAGCACATGCCCTAGGTCTCGAGGTTTCCGTCACGCCGAGCGCTACGCAGAACCTGACGCGCGATATCCTGGCAAAACTGCAACAACACGGCAGCCAAAGCCTCGGACTTTCGCTCGACGGCTCTTGCGCCGAACAGCACGACGCAGTCCGCGGCATCCCAGGCTGCTTCGATTACACCCTCCGCGCTGCCCAATACGCCGCGGAATTCAATATGCCGATCCAGGTCAACACACTTGTCGCCGAGGAAACAGCAGACGATCTGCCCGCCACCTACGAACTGCTCAAGAATCTCAAAGTGATGCGGTGGAGTCTATTCTTTCTAATCGCCGTCGGGCGCGGCAAAGTGCTCCAGCCCGTTTCGCCCGAGCGCGGTGAAGAGATCATGAACTGGGTATATGACCTCGCCAAGGTCGCCCCATTTGCCATCAAAACGACCGAAGCACCTTCATACCGCCGAATTGCGCTCAACCGTATGCGCGCCGAAGGTATGGTACCGGAACAAATCCAGCGCACTTCGGTATACCACGGATTTGGCATTCGCGATGGGCATGGCATCGTATTTATATCAAATACAGGCGATATCTACCCGGCGGGCTTTTTGCCCCTGACAGTCGGAAATGTGCGAAAGGACAATCTTACCAACGTCTATCGGAATACTCCCGTCTTCCGCAGTTTGCACAATCCGAACGAGTTCAAGGGCAAATGCGGCCGCTGTGAACACCGCATCATCTGCGGCGGTTCGCGCTCCCGCGCATTTGCCTACACGGGCGATCCCCTTGAAAGCGATCCGTTCTGTCCCTATCAACCCGGCACATAGTTTGCCGCGGTTATTCCGGAGGAGAATGTGAAGATATACAGCAGGGTTCTCGCTGTCTTTCTGCTGGCAGTTGTGATCGAAAGTTGCGCCCCGGTGACACCGCCAGCAGGCGGAGCCAACCCCATATCAACCATCCCTTCTACGAGCGTCGCCAAACCCGGGGAAAAGTTGACCGGCGGTGGCACCCTTGTGCGCGCCATGACCTCAGAGCCCGGGACCATTGACCCGCAGGGCGCGCCAAATTCGGGACTCAGTCTCGTCATTCCTTACGTCTTTGACACATTGGTCGTCCGCGATGTGAATAACCAATTGCTGCCGCAACTCGCAGAAAGCTGGCAGGTATCGCAAGACGGCAAAGCGATTACGATGAAACTGCGATCCGGCATTACGTTTCACGACGGAACGGCGTTGGATGCGGAGGCGGTGCGCTTCACCTTCCAACGCTTTAAGGAAACGGGACAAAAATCTCCCATCTATAGCGGTATTCAACAAATTGCAGGAATAGAGACGGTAGACAACCTTAGCGTACGCTTCTCCTTCAAAGAGCCCGCCGCGAACTTCTGGAGCACCATCTCCATGCCTTACGCCGGCATCATCAGTCCACTATCCGCGCGCAAGGCTGTAGAGAGCAACGGCAAGGAGCAGTTAGTTGGCTCTGGTCCTTTCATGTTAGGAGAATGGAAAGCCGGTCAGTCGATCACCCTAAAGCGGAACCAGGACTATAAATGGGGACCGGCCCTGACGGAAAACCGCGGCGCCCCTTACCTGGACTCTATGATCTTTAGAGTCATCCCGGAGGCCACAACTCAACTCGCCGCCCTGGAAGCTGGACAGGTAGATGCCATTTTTATCAACCAGCCCGACCATCGGTCAAAGCTGCAATCGAATCCCTCCATACGTTTGGAAAGTGCGGTGCTGAACAGCCTGATCTATCTCGGCTATAACTGCAAAAAGGCGCCGTTTAATGATGTACGTGTACGCCGCGCGCTTTCTTTTGCTGTCAACAAAGACGAGATCCTAAAGGTTGCTCTGGGAGAGATTGGCATGGTGGCATCCGCACCCCTACCGCCATCACTCCCCGGTTATGATGCTAGTTTGAAATCTTCCGAATTGGGATTCGATATTAAAAAAGCACAGGCGGGCTTGAAAGAAGCAGGGTTTTCGCAGACAGGCGACGGTACCTGGTTACGGGAAGGGCAGTCACTAAAAGGAGTGCTCATCACCTCGAATCGTGCTCCGAATGACATGATTGCCACTTTGCTCCAGAGCCAGTTCAAGGCGATCGGTGTGCCGGTCGAAATTCAGCAACTGGATAGCAAGGCCGTTATGCAGGCAACCGACGACGGCAAGTTTGACCTGCTCTTGTGGCGGTACGATTGGAATGACCCGGACGCGCTTAATATCTACCTGGGGTCAAAGCAGATCGGGAGTACAAACCGGGTTGCCTACAGCAACCCAGATGTGGACAATTTGCTGGCACAGGGCGCACGCGAAATGGACGAAGTAAAAAGGATCAAGCTCTACGTGCAAGCACAGGACATGATCCTAAAAGACGCACCATGGCAGCCGCTTTATGTACCGACTGATGTCCTCGCGATTAGTAAGCGAATCGATGGGGTCAAGATCGGGTATATGGGTCGCATGCTCGTAAATGATGCACGCGTGGTAAACAAGTAATGGGGCGGCATTTGGCTCGCCGATTGGGCGGCACGGTGTTGACCGTGCTTGTCGTCAGTACAATCACTTTCGGCGCGCTAATGGCAACGCCGGGTGACGCCGCGAGCGCCATGGTTGGGGACAGTGCTTCTGCCGCGCAATTGCAAATATTGCGCGCTCAGATGGGGTTAGATCGCCCCCTGCCAGTGCGTTACGTGGAATTTCTTGTGAACTTGATCTCGCGCGGAGACCTGGGGCTATCGACCATGAGCAATCGTCCCGTAACTGAATTGATCCTTGAGCGCTTGCCATATACTGGTACCCTCGCGCTTGGTGCGATAGGGCTGGCGGCGCTGGTGGGCGCACTGCTGGGGACCGCGGCAGCACTCAAGGCAGGCACATTGACAGATACTGCCTTGATGGGCGGAGCAGCGCTCGGTCTAGCAGTCCCCACGTTCTGGAGCGCTCTGCTTTTAATGATGGTCTTCGCCTTGAGGCTCCGTTGGTTGCCAGTCGTAGGAGCAGAAAGCTGGCAGTATATCATCCTGCCGGCGGTAACACTTGCCTTGCCGACTGGTGCGGTGGTCGCTCGGATGATCCGCGCCAGTCTGCTCGATGTGTACGGTGCAGACTTTGTGCGCACCGCTCATGCCAAAGGGCTGGCGCCTCGGCGAGTGTTAGTGCATCACATCGTTCGCAACAGTCTGATTCCCGTCGTCACCGTGCTGGGCTTGCACCTGGGTCACCTGTTGGGGGGGGCCTTTATCGTAGAATCGATCTTTGGCTGGCCTGGATTGGGACGTTTGACGGTTCAGGCCATTTTCGATCGCGACTATCCGGTCGTCATGGGCGCGACTCTGACGGTGGCTGTCATATACTTGGTGATAAATTTCCTCATCGACGTGGCACACGGCTGGCTCGATCCCCAGGTAGCGCATGAGGCCATTTGAGAATGGTGTCCACAACCGGCAATCCTGAGTTAAACGTCCCGCTCCCTCAGTTGTTGATCAAGCCCGAAGGGGCACACATGATCAACTCGGACCGCGGAGAGGCAACCACTCGCCGCGCATCAATCTACATAACACCAAGCCTCTGGATCGGCGGGGTGATAGTCTTTAGCATGTTGATAGCGGCTATTGCGGCGCCCTACATCACTCCATACGCGCCTGACAAAGTGCTTGCAGGTGCGAAACTGGACGCTCCAAGTATTTCGCACCCATTTGGGACAGACTCTCTTGGACGAGACATGCTTAGCCGCGTGCTGTTTGGAACTCAAATCGCGTTAGGCATCGCCCTCTTTGGCGTGAGTATCGCGGCCGCGCTTGGTATTTTACCGGGGCTGATTGCGGGATACCGCGGCGGTTGGGTCGATCAATTCCTCTCGCGCCTGATGGACGTATGGCTAGCATTCCCAGGTCTGCTTCTTGCACTCATCATCGTCTCGCGCCTCGGGCCCTCTTTGCAAAACACCATTATTGCGTTGGGTATTGTCGGCGCACCTGCCTTTTATCGGTTGACGCGCAATGCAACCCTTTCGGCACGCCACGCAGTCTACGTTCAGGCAGCAGAAGCTATCGGAGCTCGCGAGAGACGCATTTTGCTGCGTCACATCCTGCCCAACTTAGCTTCTTCTTTGATTGTCTTGGCTACAACGCGTTCCGGAACTCTGCTTCTCGCGGCGGGCGGTCTCAGTTTTGTGGGCCTCGGTGCACAGCCGCCTTTACCCGAATGGGGATCGCTCTTGGCTACCGGACGCAGTTATATGGAAACGGCACCGTGGCTCGCCATATTTCCCGGCATATGCATCACCCTTGCTGTGACTGGATTGAACTTGTTGGGCGATGGCTTGCGCGATTTATTCGACCCCCGGCACCGAACCATCAACCACTGTCATTAGAACTCTAGCTCAAGTTCCAGCTCGCGAGCAAGGGCGGCAAGTTCATTAGCCACCTTTCTGTTCAACGGAATGCCATCTCTCAAGTTTCGCTCCGCCGTTTCCTGCTCCTTCTCTCCCGGAATGTAGATACGGCTCGCTCCGTCTGCCTTCGGGGCATTCCGCAACAAAGACAATAACTCCTCCATTGCCGCATAAAAATCTTTAACCGGACGAAAGCTATCGATTCGCCATGCCCCAAAGAAATGTCCAACGTTCGCGGACAAAGGTCCACCTTCCGAGGTCCTTGGGTAAGTGAGCGTCGCAAAAGCGGCGCCTGAAAGAACCCCGGAGAAAATATCCACCCAAAGTGCGAGCCCGTATCCCTTATAACCGCCCCATTTTTCTCCTTCGCCCCCCAGCGGCAACAGGCCCCCTCCCGCGCGCTTTCTAAACTCTTGTATCCCGCGTGCAGGGTCCTGCAGTGGCAAGCCGCGGCTGTCAATCCCCCAACCCGAAGGGATCGGTCGGTCCAATTGTTCGGCAATTTCGAGCTTGCCGAGCGCGACAATGCTTGTCGCCATATCCAACACAAAGGGAGGCTGTTGCCCCGCAGGAACCGCGATCGCGATGGGATTAGTACCTAGTGTAGCATTGCGGGCGAAAGTGGGCACCACCATTGGGGAAGCATTTGTGAGGGCCAATCCTATGCAGTCGTGTTCGAGCGCCAACATCGCATAGTAGCCGGCGATGCCAAAGTGATTCGAATTGCGGACCACACAAAATCCAGCGCCAACCTCTTGCGCCTTTCGAATGGCTTTCTGCATGGCCCGGAAGGAAACCGGCGGCCCCAACCCCGCTCCAGCATCAACCGTCGCAGTCGCTAGAGTCTCGGCTACTTGGCACTCTCGCGGTCTCGCAATAATCGTACCCGCTTTTAGGCCCTCCACATAGCGCCGCAAGTGGGCTACCCCGTGGCTCGCGACCCCGCGCAGGTCCGCGGTGACAAGGACATCCGCCGAAATGGTCGCATCTTGTTCCACAACACCCAATCGCGAGAAAACCTGCTGGCAAAAGCTCGCCAAGGATTCGCGCCGAACTCGCGCGACAAACTCTTCTACCATAATAGAATCTCCAAGGCAGAGAATGTGATTGCGGGCAGTCGTCGTAGCCAGAGCAACCTGCGATAACAAACGCCGAGTTAGCTGTCATTGTGTGTGGTGCGGTGGCGTATGTCTTCCAGCGCTTCGCGGCAGGCGTTACGGACAATCAGGCTCTTGTCCTTGATGGACAATTCGGAGAGGAAATGCTCATAACTGAGATCGCCGACCTGGCCGAGGGCGAGGACACAATCCCATCTAACAAAAACCGCTTGCTCCCGCTCTAGCAAACATGCCAGATCCCGCGCAACTACGCCAAATCCCAAATTGCCAAGCGCAATAGCACACGCTTGCCGCACGCCCGCGTCCGGGTCGTGCCACAATGCCTCTATCAACGGCCCGAGCACTCCCCTTGTGCCAATCTTGCCGAGTGCAACACCGCATTGCTGTCGCACGAAACTAGATTGGTCGCCCTGGAGGACATGCCACAATGGTTCGATGGCGGAGCGTTCCCGCCGTTTGCGCAGTGCCAACGCCGAATACCATCTAAGTGTTACACTGGGGCTGTTCAACAAATGATCAATCACTTGGGGAGTGGGGCTCTTCTTGAGGAAAGAGGGGATTTCAAATCGGGCATCATCCGGCACTTGGGTGCCTGCATTCACGCGGAATCTGGCCGCAAGCGCCGCAATGCCACGACGGTCCTTCACTATTGTCTCCATGGGCACGTCGGCCTCGGCCGCGATCCCTTGATGCGCCATGCAATACACGGTGGACCCGACCGACTCTGCCGTACAACGATGGCGATCGTTCGTTAAACCCCAGCAGCGCATGCCAGGATTATAGCACATTTCGGGACTAGTTCTTAGCGATATACCTTACGCAATCCTTCAAAGCGCAGAAACCCCTCCAATTCATTGAGCGCGTCGCCAATCTCCCCTGTCAACAGCTCAAATCTCGTAGACGGGAAAAGGCGGTGACATGTTTCGACCAACGCCTTGCCGACGCCTTTATCCTGCCACTCGGGAGCAACCAGGATTTCGGCAACACAGGTTGTCAAGACACCATCTGTGAACCCGCGCAAGAATCCAACCACAGTCTCGCCTTGTACTGCAATCAGTGTAGGCCAGGATTGGCGCCATGCCTTTAGCACCTGGCGCGGCTGTTCCAATTGGGTTAGCCAGCCTTGTTCAGAGGCCAATCGCTGAACCGCGGAAAAGTCGGATTCAGCCCAACTTCGGATGCTGATACCGGATGGGAGTGAGATTTGGGACAGGGCGGCTTCGATGAGTTTACGTCGGGTCTCGGATTGGAACATGTTAGAATCTCCCTTTCTATTTGCTAAAACCTGTTTTCTGCACGACGAAAACCCGGCAGGACCGTGAAATATCGTTCCAGGAATCTCTAGAAAACAGATCTTTCAGTTTGCCATATACGAAAGACGAAAATCCACTAAGCGCGGTGCAACGCACTGCGCAAAGCTTGCCACAGTCGATGCAAGCGGCTGACCTCTCCAGCGTCAAAATCACGACGTCCATAGCGCGCCTCAACGAATGCCTCGGTCAGTTGAGAAAGCGCGTCCTCATTTTCGCCGATATACGACTTGAGCTCAGATGAATACTCATATGGTGTCTGCGTAAGCCGGCGTGGATGCCCGGCCTCGGCGGCGCGCTGGACAAGCAACAGATAAAGGCGGCGCACACGCTCGCGCGCCGTGCGGGCTTGCCAGCGGCGCCAGTACGCCAAGTTGGCAGTCAACGTCTTGGGCGTGGCTTGAGCCGCATTCCGGCTCAAGATCCGCTGGACATTGTCGACCCCCATTGAAAGCCAGGTTCGAAACGCGACCCACCATGCCAAAAGCATTTCCCGTAATATTGACCAAATGCCCACGGCTTGCCGGTCATGCCAGTATGTCCGCACTACAAATAACAGTATCAAAACGAC
>JBLMXX010000188.1:0-8268 GCA_050257995.1 Acidobacteriota bacterium
ATACCGGCAATGCCGGTCGCCATACCCCATTCCGATTTGATCAGTGAGACGTGGGAACTGTACAAGCGCGCTCTCCTCAAATTGATGCGCCGTCCCATCGTCCTCTATTTTTCCCTGCTCCAGCCCGCCATCTGGCTCCTGCTCTTCGGCCAGATCTTTAGCAGAATGGTCACGCTCCCCGGAGCCAGTTCCACCTTCGGCACGAGCAACTATATGGCATTTTTCGCGCCCGGTGTCATCATGATGACGATGCTGTTCGGCGCCGGGCAGACCGGGCTGGGCCTGATCCAGGATATGGATTCGGGGTTTCTCGATAAACTGCTCACCACGCCGATCAACCGATTTGCCATTCTGCTCGGCAAGATGGGCGGCGACCTGACCCGCATGGTCATGCAATCGTTGCTGGTCGTGCTTATCGCGGTCGCCGCCGGCGTGCACATTCACACCGGGCTGCTGGGTGTCTTTTTTATCGTCGTGATCAGCGGGATGTTTGGCATGGCTCTCGCCGGGATCAATACGATGATCGCGTTGTACACGCGCAACACGGAAGCCACCTTTCTCCTGGGCAACTTTGTAAACTTGCCGCTCATGTTCACGAGTACCGCGATGATGCCCAAATCCTTTCTGCCGGATTGGATGCAAAAGATCGTGGTGATCAATCCGATCACGTACGGGATCGAGGGGATGCGGGGTCTCATCACCACGGGCTTTGACCCGAACAAGGTTTTTCCCGCCGTCATTATCCTGGGGTCCATCGCCGCCGTCAGCATCATTGGAGCGACCCTCATGTTCCGCCGCCGGGTCGCGTAAGGAGGAGAACCATCATGAAATCACCAACCATCCGGATTGCACTGGCGCTGGCTTTGTTGGGCGCCCTACTGATCGCGGGCGCGGCATTCAAGCGCCCCGCCAAAGCGTCGGCCGTCCCTCCGGCTTCCATCCCTGCCCTCGCGCCCGCGGGAGATGACGCGGCCACGGGCGGCGTCAAAGCCGTCGGAACGTTCGTCTCCGCGAGCCAGGCGTCGCTGGCATTCCAAGCCGCCGGTCGCGTGAAGGAAATCAAGATCAAAGAAGGCGACCCGGTCCACGCCGGCGACGTGCTGGCTTCGCTCGATACGAGCGCGCTGGATTTCCAGGTGGCGCAGGCGCAGGCCGCGCTAGACGCCGCCCAGTCCCGGCTGGACCAGTTGAAAAATCCCTCTGCGACCGACGTCGCCGCCGCGCAGGCAAGTGTCACGTCTGCCGAAGCGGTGCTCGCCCAGTTGAAAACGCCGACGCTGAACGACCTCACGGTGGCAAGAGCGGACCTGGATAAAGCGCAGGCGGCTCTGCAACTAGCCCAGTCGGCGTACGATCGCGCCGGCGGCGCGAGCAACCCGATGATCGGAATGCTGCCGCAATCGCTTGCCTTGCAGCAAGCCTCGGACGATTACCAAAAGGCGCTTGCGGTTTTTAACGCCAGGACGAACCCCAGCGACAGCCAGTTGAAACAGGCCCAGGCAGCGGTGGACCAGGCGCGGGCCGCCCTCGCCCGGCTCACCACTCCCGGTCCCAACGACCTGAAAGGCGCACAGGCGCAGGTGGCGCAGGCGCAGGCCGCGCTGGATTTGGCGAAACAGAATATAGCGAATGCGCGGATCGCCGCGCCGTTCGACGGGACTGTCCTATGGATAGGACCGCACATCGGCGAATCAGCCTCGCCGGGTGTGCCGGCTATTACGTTTGCCGATCTGAGCCACATGCAGGTGCAGGTGGGGGTGGACGAGAATACCCTGGCGCAACTGAAGATGGGGCAAACGGCGACTATAACGGCGGATGCGCTCCCAGGCAAGACGCTGTCGGGCAAAGTAAGCAAGATCGGAATGCTCGCGACGACGACCGCGGGCATTATCAGCATGCCGGTCACGCTTGAGGTGGATACCGGCAGCGCTCTCATCGCCCCGGGCTTGAGCGCAACGGTCGAGATCAACATTCGGTGACGGTACTCTGGTTTCCAAATCGGACTGAACGCACCAACGGATAAGGACATTATGCGAAATCAACGTCGAGTCATCTTTATTTCCGGACTCATCGTCGTATTGGGGCTCTTGGCGGGGCTGGGGTACCGTTACTGGTATCAGCCCACCTATGATTTTCTGAACACGGACGACGCGACCGTGACGGGCGCCCTGGTCCGAGTGGCAGCTCCCGGCTCCGGGCAGATTGGCGATCTGTTCGTCGACGTCGGCAGCAGCGTCAAAAAGGGAGATGCCCTGGCAACGGTAAAGGTCGTCTCCAGCGGACCGAGTGCGGTGGCGACGGGGCCTTCCGTGCCGCGCGTGCTCGCACGTGTGACGAGTCCCGTCGCCGGCACCATTGCCGCACGCAGTGTCAGCGTCGGCGATACGATCGCGGCCGGACAGACAATTGCCACCGTGGTCGACTTGAGCCAATTGTGGGTGGTGGTGAATGTGGAAGAAGCGCGCGCGGCGGAGATTCGCCCCGGGCTTGCCGCCGATATACTGGTTCCCGCCGCCAACCAGACGTTTCACGGTAAGGTCAGTGAAATGGGCTCTGCCACGACCGAAGTGACGGCGCCTCCCAGCATCGGCGGACTATCGTCGTCGTCGGATTCCACCAAAAAGGTGCCGGTTAAAATCACCTTTGATTACGTTGGCGTGCGCCTGGTCCCCGGCATGTCGGCAAACGTCACAATCTTTACGCGCGCCACGCCATAATGAATGGGATGGGACCTCTGATTGGTTGACGTAAATGCAATCTGTGGGTAGAATGAATTCGTAAAGTAAGGAGACGTAGCGTCGCAACATGGCAGAACGAGTAGATGAAACTGAAATCAGCGTTGGTCCGCCGGCAGCGGGGAGAATGCAAACAGGGCTGACCTCTGAGCGTGGGCTTGAGCTTCCGAGCACGTTTGCGGCTCTGCGGCACCGCAACTACCGGTTGTTCTTTACGGGGCAGTTGATTTCGCTCATCGGCACCTGGATGCAGAATGTCGCCCAAGCCTGGCTCGTTTACGCGCTGACCAATTCACCTTTTTACCTGGGCGTCGTCAGTTTCGCCGCTTCCATCCCGACACTCGCCTTGATGCTGGGCGCCGGCGTCATCATCGATCGCGTGCCCAAGCGCACCTTGCTGATACTGACCCAGACGGCGGCGATGCTGTTGGCTTTTATCCTGGCAGCGGATGTCGTCGCCGGTTGGGTGCAGCCGTGGCATATCGTCATCCTTTCCTTTTTGCTCGGCATCGTCAACTCGTTCGATGCGCCTGCGCGCCAGGCGTTCGTGGTCGAGATGGTTGAAGACCGCAAGGATCTGCCCAATGCGATTGCGCTCAACTCGGCCATTTTTCAGTTGGCGCGCATCATCGGTCCGACCCTCGCCGGCATCGCGCTCGCGGTGGTGGGCGCGGCCTGGTGCTTTTTCCTGAACGGCATCTCCTTCATCGCCGTTATCGCCGGTCTGTGGATGATGCGAATCCAGCCGATGATCGGAGCGAAAAAAGAGCAATCGGCGATAGAGCAATTACGCGAGGGGCTCGCCTACATCTGGCACACGGAGACGGTGCGCACGCTCATCGCCGTCGTCGCCGTATCGAACCTTTTTGCGTTTGGATATTCGGCGTTGATGCCCGCCTTCGCTCAGGATGTATTGAACTCCGGCCCGACCGGTCTGGGACTGCTAAGCGCCGCAGTGGGCGCCGGCGCGCTCGCGGGCGCGCTGATCGTGGCATCGCTCGGGAGTTTTCGCCACAAGGGATTGTTGCTGACGGTTGGGAACCTGTTTTTCCCGACGATGGTATTGCTCTTTTCCCTCTCCCGGTCATTCCTGCTGTCCATGGTCATCCTGGCAGGCGCGGGTCTGGGCTTTATCATTCAAAACGCGACCACGAACACATTGGTCCAATCGATCGTGCCGGACAAATTACGGGGTCGGGTGATGAGCGTTTACATGTTGGTCTTTCAGGGCTTTTTCCCGTTGGGCTCGCTCATGGCCGGATCCATTGCCCAGCAGTATGGAACGCCGATTGGTGCGGCGTTTGGCGGAGCGGTCGCTCTGGCGTACGGGCTGTTCTTGTTATGGCGCGCCCCGCTCATCCGGAGACTGACATAGCCCATGTGGACACGCATTGTCGGTGGACTGCTTCTGCTCATCGGCGCCTCGTTTGGAGTCCAATGGCTCTTCCCGCGCACGCGCGGGCAAAAGGTCTCGCGACAGTACGTCCGCTGGGATGTTGCGCCCATTCTGGGATTCCTGGGGTTGTTGTTAGCGGCGCTGTCCTTTGTCGAAGCACAGCGCGGTGATATAGTCCTCGCGTGGGGTTTGGGCGGCGCCTTTGGGCTAGTGTTGGGCTTGGGGATGTCGGTCGCGCTGATCTACTGGTCGAATCAGCCCGTCTCACCGGCACCCCAAGATCAGTCGGCGCTGCGCTTGGCGTTCCGCTTTATCAGGACTTACGGCATTCTATTTCTTTTCGCGCTGTTCGGGCTCAATCTGGCGATTCGATGGCTGGGCGCGGCGTTGGAGGTTTTCACCGCCGGAGCCCTGGCCGTATTTATCATGATGACCGCAGCCGCCGTCTTTGCGCGGACTGCTGTCGCAGGGAAACGGTAACAGAATAGCATAGTGGGGGAAGGCATGGGACATAATCAGTCTTTGCTTGGAGTTTATGGGCATCCGGATGACGAGCAGGGTGTCAGCGGATTGATGGCGAAATACGCGCGGGAGGGCGCGAGCGTCACGCTGGTCTGCGGGACTCGCGGCGAGGCGGGCGAAATTGCGCCCGGGGTGGAAGTGACTGCGGAAAATCTGGGCGCGTTCCGAGAGCAGGAATTGCGGTGTGCCGCCGAAAAGATCGGCGTCCAGAACCTGTACTTTCTGGACTATCGTGATTCGGGCATGGCGGGAACGGCGGACAACGACGACCCGCGTTCTCTCTGGCAAGCCAACCTGTTCGAAGTGGCGGAAAAAGTTGTCCGCATTGTCCGCCGCCACAAGCCCCAGGTTATCATCACCTTTGACCCTAACGGCGGCTACGGGCATCCCGATCACATCAGGGCGCACCAGGCGGCAACCATCGCCTATTTTGTGGCCGGCGACCCGCGCGTCTATCCGGAACAGATCAGCCGCGAAGGGCTCCAACCCTGGACTCCTTCCAAGCTGTACTGGGGTGCTTTTCCCAAAAGCCGCTTTGCCAAGATTGCCGAGATGGCAGAGAAGAGCGGCATGGAAATCTCGGCGCCGATGCGCGAATTCCTAAAGCGCGGACTGCCGGACGAGTGTGTGACCACAAAGATACCCGTATCCGAGTTTGTCGATTTAAAGCTGAACGCGCTTTCGTGCCACGCATCCCAGTTGGATCCGAATAACGTCTGGCAAAAGATCCCACCCGAAATCCGGCGGGAAGGTTTGAAAGTGGAAACGCTCATTCGCGCGGAATCACGCGTAACGCTTTCCGAAGTAGACGAGACTGACCTGTTCCAGGACATCAACTAACTTGCGCTTCACTCTTTACGTTTTACGTTTCATATTTCACTCTTTATGATCTACCAAGTCGGCGAGAAAAGCGGCGTTTATTGCATCGAGGGTGCGGGTACCGCACGGGTCTATTTTGTCGGCGCGCCCGAGTTCACGTTGATTGATGCGGGCATGCCGCGACGCGCCGACGAGATCCTGAGCAACCTTGCCCAGATCGGGGTACAGCCGCTCAAGGTCCGGCGCATTATCCTCACGCACCATCATTGGGATCACGTCGGCAGCCTGTGGGAACTGAAAAGGCGCACGGGCGCCAAAGTAGTGGCTCACCCGCGGGATGCCGATTACATCAACGGTAGGCGCACCCGGCGCGCTCCGCGGCAGTTCTTCGGGCGGATCGCCTACTCTTTCTTTGGGCTCTTGGGCGCGCGGGCGATTCCCAATGTGGATGTGGACCAACTGGTCAACGATGGGGACCAGGTCGGCTCCTTTTGCGTTATACACACCCCGGGACATACGCCCGGGCACATTTGCCTCCTCCGCGACGGCTATCTGTTCAGCGGAGATTTGCTCATGGCGAGCGCAGGGGCATTTCGCGAGACGCCGCACATGTTTACGGCAGATGTGTCCACTTCGCGAACGAGCATTCGCAAGGTCGCACAGATGCAGTTCGACGCGGTTCTCTCGTCGCACCACCCCCCGTACGTCTTTGGAGCCGCCGAGAAGATGCGCGATCTGGCAGAAAAATTAGCGGGGATGGCACAACCGTGATCCGATGGATGGTGAAGACAACGGCCGCCGCGGCGGCGCTCGGCGCAAGCGCGATGGCAGCCAACATCATCTTCCTTGGACAGAAACGCCTGCGCGACTGGGAAACCCTCCGCTGTGAGGATGCCGGAGAGGGCGATTTTGTGACGCTCTCCGGGGGTGAGCGCATCCATTACGTCCAGCGCGGATCCGGGTGGAGCCCGGTAGACCCCCTTGAGGAATCTGCGCCGGACGAGGGGCGCGATGTCATTCTCCTCCACGGGCTGATGAGTTCGACGTACGAGTGGGCGAAGAATATCGATGCCCTCGCGGCCCGTCATCGCGTGTGGGCGATTGACCTGATCGGCTTTGGCTTTTCGTCGCGCGTCGCCGAGCCCGCCTACTCGCTCAAATACCATGCGCGCTCGATCCGTGAGTTTCTCGACGCCCAGGGGATCGCCAGGGCGAGCATCGTCGGGCACTCGTTAGGGGGAGGCATCGCTCTCCAGTTTGCACACGATTTTCCCGAGCGGGCGGACAAACTGATCCTGATCGACCCGGCGGCGTATATTTACACCTGGTTCAAAGCCCTTCAGCTTGCCGCGCGTGTGCCCGGCCTGCCGCGCACGGTGGGGAGCATTATGCTGTGCAACCCGCGCGTGCACCGGTCCGCGCTGCGCAATGCCCTGGGCGACCCCGCGCGCTTGGACGAGCGAGCGCTGGACGCTCGGATGCGCGCATCGCGGGTCAAAGGGACACTGGATGCCTTGCTGGCGATGGGCGCGTCGCCGCACGCGTCTGAAATGCCGGAGGGGCTGAATGAGACCGCCGCCCCCACTCTTATTATTTGGGGAGACCAGGACCTGGTCCTGCCGCTCCGGCATGCGGAACGGCTGGCCCGCGACCTTCCGAATGCGGAACTGGTCATCCTCGAGGGCGCGGGACATATCCCGAACGAAGAATTCCCGGATGTCGTGAACCGGTTAATGCTCGATTTCCTTCGCAAGGTGTGAAAAATTGAATCTGAACCAGCCGGGCAGAAGCGAGTCGATCGAAGAGGAACGCACGCGGCGCATTATCGGTTTCATCGGGGGTTATCTGGTCGAAGACGGGTCCGTGACGCTGGCAGACCTGGATCGCGGGCTGGATATGCAGCTGCGGCTTGCCGCGCAGGGGCGACACATTCGCCTGGGCCAGGTCTTGATCGAGATGGGCATTATCACCCCGGAGCAGCTGGAGCGCGCCCTTGCGCGACAGGCACGCGAGGAATCAGAGGCATTAAAGCGCGCTAAAACGTAGTAGTACTCCGGCAATATGAAATTGCGGGGATGTAGACCCTTCGGGTTTCTAAAAACCCGAAGGGTCTTGGAAGAACGGTCTTGCCGCCGCTACTCTTTCGGCTGCGCCGCCCGTACAATCCGGCTCACCGCGCGGCGGATATCACGGCTGGTATCGACGACGATATGTGGATGGCGCACGGGCTCGGCGTTGCGCTTGAAGCGCTCGTAGACGGCGAGTGTAGCATCCGAGAGATCATCCGGGTCACGCGCCAGAGCCCGCGTGGCAAGCCGCTCCCGCGCCACTTGCTCGGGAGCGATGGTCTGAACGACGACCAATCCCGCTCCGGCATGGTCGGCGATGTGGTAGGTCTTGTCGCGAAACCACTCGGAAAGATTGGTGGCATCATAGATCACGCGGTGGCCGGTCTTTAATAGTCGTTCGATGGTCACATGGGCGACCCGGTGGACCCATGCGCTCTCGGCTCCGGCATACGTCGGCCGACGGAATAGAGTCTTGCGGACATAGTCGGCCTCTACGATGACGGCGGGCAGTCGTTCGGCAATCTGGCGAGCCAGGAACGACTTGCCGGTGCCGGGCAGACCGCAGAGGACGATGAGCACCGGGTAAGCGGTCGTTTCACGCGAGTCCCGCAGCGCCTTGTGCATCGTATCGAGATCGGCAGCAAAACTACGACCTTCCATCGCACAAATTATACAGGAATTTGAAAGCAAAGGGAAGGGTTTGTGGGAATTCTGACCGGGCCGGTAG
>JBLMXX010000189.1:0-3170 GCA_050257995.1 Acidobacteriota bacterium
AGACCGGCACGATGAGCGTGCAAGAACTGGTGCCGTGGAGCTCGAATTACACGTTTCTCGTCATCGTCTCAAGCGGCAGTCAACAGGTCCTGGCGATATACAAGCCCAGCCGGGGCGAGCGACCCTTGTGGGATTTTCCCACGGGCACACTGGCAAAGCGGGAGTACGCCGCGTACCTCGTCAGCGCTGCGTTGGGATGGCCCCAGATCCCTCCGACGGTCCTGCGGGATGGACCCCAAGGGATCGGCGCGGTCCAGCTTTTTATCGATACGGTGGACGGCGAACATTATTTCACGCTGCGCGACGAGCATCGCGAAGAGATGAAGCGGATTGCCGTCTTCGATGCGGTAGTGAATAACACTGACCGCAAGGGGGGGCACGTTCTACTGAGCCGAGACGGCGGCATCTGGTGCATCGATCACGGCGTCACATTTCACGAGCACCCCAAACTGCGGACGGTGATCTGGGACTTTACCCAGGAACCGATCCCCACGGCAATCCTGGAGGATTTGCGCACACTTCAAGCCAAGTTAGATCGCGCAGATCCGGTGGCCCACGCACTCGCCCCGTTGCTTTCTGCCAGAGAAATACAAGCGATGTGCCGGCGGATTGAGGTTCTTCTAAGAGAGGGTGTCTATCCCGAGCCGCCGGAAGATTGGCCCCATATCCCTTGGCCGCCCATTTAAACTAGAGTCATCCTAACTCTTACTCTTATGATCCCCACCATTGAACGATTTAGCGGCCTGGCCGACCGGTATGATGCGAATCGCCCGCGCCCGCCTCAAGCCCTAATGGACATCCTGACCCAACTCACCGGTATCGCGCAGCCGGGTCTTGTCGTGGACCTGGGAAGCGGGACGGGGCTGTCGACCGTTGTATGGGCGGAAAGAGCCACTCAAGTCATCGGCGTGGAGCCGAACGCGGATATGCGCATGCAGGCGGAGGCGCGAACGGCCGCGCTGCCGAATGCGCGAAATGTGCGCTATGTGGCGGCGATCGCGAGCCAAACGGGCCTGCCGGACGGCTGTGCGGACATAGTAACCTGTTCCCAGTCCTTGCACTGGATGGAACCGGAGCCAACCTTTGCCGAGGTTGCGCGAATTCTGCGCGTCGGCGGGTTGCTCGCCGCGTACGATTGCGACTGGCCTCCGACGATGAATTGGCATGCCGAAGCGGCATGGAACAAATTTGTCGGCGAAGGCGAGGCGCTGGGAGAGGCGCGGGGCTGGTACGAGGGCGTGGAGAAATGGTCAAAGGACAAGCACCTCTCGCGCATCCAAGCCAGCGGGCGCTTTCGCCACGTAAAAGAAATAGTCGCTCACGGCGAGGAGTTGGGGAATGCCGATCGATTGGTGGGGCTGGCGTTAAGCCAGGGAGGAGTAGCCGATCTGCTCAAGCACGGCTTGAGCGAAAAAGAAATCGGGCTGGACGAATTCCGTGCGATATGTGAGCGCACGATCGGACCCGATCCGATACCATGGTATTTCAGTTACCGCGTCCGGTTGGGAATAAAATGATAACTGTATTTGACGAATTCACGCGCTTTTGGTAAAATAGCGAACGTAGAAATGCCCCCATCGTCTAGGGGACTAGGACGTGGCCCTTTCAAGGCCAAAACTGGGATTCGAATTCCCATGGGGGCACTGAACTAAGTCAAGTTAGGGGCTCGGGTAGCACCACCGGCGGGACATGGTGCAGCTCGAGTTCATTTTTTGCCCAGCGCCACCTTCACCAGCGTTTGCCTCAAAATGCTCGGAACTTGGTCTGGATCCCGGTTCTGCAATCTCTCTTGCGTGTGCTCCGCTAAGAATAGGAACTCCCTGTCCGAGATCTCAATCTGCTTCTACTCCAGCATCCACTCGATTTTTGCCAGGTCCATCCCGACCTGGCGGATTTCCACTGCGCTCGCGTAGCCGCTTCTGCAGTTCATCCGTCAGTCCCGTGATTTCGACTGTATCTAGTAGCCCTCGCACGGCGCGCTCGATCCGGCGCTTTTCGTCATTGTTGCGGAATCCCAAGGGGAGGCTGCCAAACTGCCCTTTCGGACCTGGAAAACTACACCTATGGGTAGGTCAATTCGAAACCGGAAATGTTATAATCTTTCCTAGAAATATTATCGGATATCGTATTTCACGGAATCTACTTAACGGAAACTCGATTTATGACTAGTTCAGATACGACGCAGATTGCCTATGGAAATGTTCAAGACGCTGTCGCCGACCGTATACGCGAGATGATTCTCGTGGGCAGGGTACAGCCCGGCGAATGGTTACGGCAGGACGATCTGGCGAAATCGCTCGGGGTAAGCACGATGCCCATACGCGAAGCCCTGCGGCAATTGCAGGCGGAAGGCTTGGTCAAGTTTCATCCCCGCCGCGGGGCGTTCGTCAGCGAGTTGTCGGTCTCTCATCATCAAGAGATATATCGTATTCGTGAAGAACTCGAAGTACTCGCCTGCCAATGGCTTGCGGAGGATTTCGATCGCCTGGACCTGGCGCGGCTCAAGCAGTTCCTCGATGAGCTCGAGGCGGCTGAGAAGCAGACCGATGTCGCGCGGCGTCTCGAGCTGGTTCGAGCGTTCTTCTTTACCATCTTCCGGGCGAGCGGCAAGGAACACTTGCTCCGCATCCTGTCCAATGTGTGGGACCTCTCGCAACAGTACCGCCGGTATTTCGCGGGCGTCCCAGAAATCAGTGCCCGGCGTATCATCGACTACCGTCGTGTCTATGCGGCCTGTGTCGCCCGGGATGGTCAGGCGCTGGTCCAGTCCATCCGGGAGATCCATACTTTTGGGGAATCCAAGATCATCCCGTTGTTGCAGGAAATCGAACAAAACACTTAGCGAAAGCATTTTTATCCCGGGAAACTCACTTGGAAGATACTCGGCTTGCTGTCGTCCCGCTCAGCCAGACCGTTGCCGTCAGCCGCAAGCGCCTCGTGTTGGTGCTTGCCGGCATCATGTTGGGCATGTCGCTCGGCGCGCTCGACCAGACGGTCGTCGGAACAGCCATGCCCCGCGTTATCGCCGAACTGAATGGGATGGAGCATTATGCCTGGGTGTTCGCGGCCTATATGCTCGCTTCCACAGTGATGATTCCAATCTATGGCAAGCTCTCCGATATCTATGGCCGCCGCCCTTTCTTCCTCGGCGGCATGCTCCTCTTCTTGCT
>JBLMXX010000190.1:0-11799 GCA_050257995.1 Acidobacteriota bacterium
CAAGCGTGGCAAAGGGCAAAGGAAAGCGCATGATCGAACGCGAGATTGAACTGCGGGTGAATGGGACGTCCGCGCGGGTGCTTGTCCAGCCGCAGGACCTCCTGGTAGACGTCCTGCGCGACCAATTGGGGCTGATCGGAACCAAGAAAGGGTGCGGCACCGGCGAATGCGGCGCGTGCACCGTTCTGCTGGATGGGCGTCCGGTCAATGCTTGTTTGATCCTCGCCCTCCGCGCGCAGGAGAAGGAGATATTGACGATCGAGGAATTGGGGACCCCGGAGAATTTGCACCCTCTGCAAGAATCCTTCATCGAGCGCGGCGCGGTCCAGTGCGGCTTCTGTGCGCCGGGCATGCTCCTGGCTGCCAAGGCACTGCTGGACCAGAACCCTCATCCCACCGAGCCGGAGATACGGCAGGCGATTGCCGGTAATCTCTGCCGATGTACGGGCTATGCCAAAATCGTGCAGGCGATTGAGGCGGTGGCAGATTGCACCGACCTCACCCCCGCCCCTTCTCCTACGATGAGAGGGGAACATCACGGAGGTGGGGTATGAGTCACGTCATCGGGCAGAGGATTCCCCGGCACGATGCATTGCTCCAGGTCACCGGGAAATTGGAATACGGAGTCGACCTGACACGGCGTGGGATGCTGCACGCCCGGGTCTTGCGCAGCCGCCTGCCGCACGCCAAAATAACCAGACTGGATACCTCCCGCGCCCGGACACTCGCGGGAGTCGCCGCCGTCATCACCGCCGCGGACGTCCCGAATAATCGCTTTGGATTCACGCACCTGGACCAACCCCTGCTGGCGGAAGACGAGGTGCGTTATCAGGGAGACGCCGTTGCCGTCGTCGCCGCCGAATCCCTGGAAGCGGCAGAGCAGGCCGTCCATCTGATCGACGTGGAGTACGAAGAACTGCCGGGCGTGTTCGATCCCATCAAGGCGATGGAACCGGACGCGCCCCGGGTTCACGGCGATAGCAATATCGCTTCACACATAAAGATCCGTTTCGGCGACATCGACCTGGGCTGGTCGCGCTCGGAGCACATCGTCGAGGATACCATTACGACCCAGATGATCGAGCACGCGCATATCGAGCCGCACGCCGCACTGGCGGAACCCGACCCGCGCGGACGGCTGACCATCTACAGCAGTGTCCAGCGCCCCTTTTTGATCGCGTCGGACTTGAGCAAGATCCTCAAAATGCCGTTAAACCGGATTCGCGTGGTGGCGACCGCGGTGGGCGGCGGGTTTGGCGGGAAAAACGAGATCACGATGGAACCGTATGTCGCGCTCCTCGCCCTCAAAACGGGCAAGCCCGTCAAGCTCGTCTACACCCGCGAGGAGGAATTCCAGGCGACGACCGTCCGGCATCCCTATATCGCCTATTTCAAGAGCGGGGTGAAAAAGAACGGCACGCTGGTGGCGCGGCAGATCAAAGTGATCAGCGATGCCGGGGCGTACGTTTCCTGGGGCGAGTCCACTTTGCACAAGGCGTGCATTCACGGCGCCGGACCGTACCGCATCCCGCACGTCAAGATCGACGGCTATCTGGTCTATACCAACAACAATATCGGCGGAGCCATGCGCGGCTTTGGCGTGCCTCAGCTCGGGTTTGCGCACGAGTGCCACACGGACCACATTGCCGAAAAACTGGGAATGGACCCCCTTGAATTCCGCCTCAAGAATCTGATGGTGAACGGTTCCTCTCTCCCGACCGGTCAGGTGTTGGGCCGCGTCTCCGTCCGGGAGACGGTGCGCCAGGCGGTCGATTTGATCGGATGGAAAAAGGAGGTGGACTGGGATGATCAAGCGGGGTAAAGGCATCGCCTGCATGGTCTATCCGATTGGGTTTACCTCCTACCCCAATCCCAGTTCCGCCTTTGTCAAGGTGCATCCGGATGGGACAGCCGTTGTGCTGACGGGAGCCACCGATGTAGGGCAGGGCTCGACGACGGTGCTCGCGCAGATCGCCGCCGAAGAACTGGGCATCGCCTTTGAGGATGTTACGCTCGTCACCGGCGATACGGAACGGACGCCTTACGATTTGGGCTCTGTTGCCAGCCGCGTAACCTATATTGCCGGCAATGCGGTCCAGCGCGCCGCCGCCGAAGCGAAAAAGATCCTGCTGGACGTGGCGGCTGACATGCTCGACGCAATAGGACCGGAAGAACTGGCGGCGGGCGGCGGGCAGATCTATGTCAGGGACCGCCCGGAACGGAAGGTGACGATTGCCGCCGTCGCCAAGGAAGCGAATCTGGGTAAAGGACGCCCGCCGATTGGCGATGCCAGTTACAACCCCAAGACGACGTTTCTCGATCCCGAGACCGGGCACGGCACTCCTTACGAGACCTATGTGTTTGCCACGCAAATCGCGGAAGTTGAAGTGGATACCGAGACCGGCGAGGTACGCGTACTCCGTATCGCCGCGGCTCACGATTGCGGCAAGGCGATCAACCCCATGATGGTCGAGGGGCAGATCGAGGGCGGCATCTCGATGGGGCTGGGTTACGGTCTGCTGGAAGAGATTGTACAGGAAAATGGCGTGGTCAAAAATCCTCAGTTTACGGACTATATCCTGCCGACCGCGCTGGACATGCCGTCGGACATCCAGGTGGCCATCGTGGAAGATCCGGTGGACACGGGTCCGTTCGGCGCGAAAGGAGTTGGTGAACCATCTTTGATTCCCACGGCGCCTGCAATCATTAACGCGATTTACGATGCGGTGGGCGTCCGGATCCGCGATCTCCCCGCGACGCCGTCTAAAATCCTTGCTGCGCTCAGGGAGAAATAGGGCGCATGAAAAATCTCGGAGGAGGAGAAATGCGAAAGGCAATGGCAAGTCTCTTGCTCGTTCTGGTCGTCGCTCTTGCCGCGTGCGCGGCGCCCGCGCCGACATCCACCCCTGTGCCCCCTGCCACCACGGCACCTGTACAGCCGACTGCCGCGCCGGCACAGCCCACTGCGGCGCCGGCACAGCCCACCGCCGCGCCGGCCACCAAAGCCCCTGCGACCACGGCGCCGACGACGGCGCCAACCACCGCCCCGGCGGCGACGACGGCAGCCACGAGTGCAGCAGCCAAGGGCTCGATCAAGATCGGCGTGATCGCGCCGACGACCGGAAACTTTGCTGCAAACGGTCAGACCATGATCAATGGTTGGAAATTGTGGTTTGACAAGAACGGTTACACCGTCGCCGGTCGCCAGATCGAAGTGTTCTATGAAGACGACGCGGCGAACCCGGACACGACGTTGAGCAAGGCGCGCCTGCTCGTCGACCAGCGCCAGGTGAACATGATCGTCGGTCCGCTTGCCGCCAACACCGGTCTGACCCTTGCGGAATACGCCAAGACCCTCAAGATCCCGGTCTTTATGCCAATCGTTTCGGCAGACGACCTGACCCAGCGCGCGCGTGTTCCGAACGTCATCCGGATCGCGGGTTGGACGAGCAGCCAGACCACTCATCCCTTTGGCGAGTGGGCGTACCAGAAGGGTTATCGCAAGGCCGTTACGGTCGGACAGGACTTTGCGTTTGGTCACGAGACCGTCGCCGGTTTTGCCCGGACGTTCAGCGAGAGCGGCGGGCAGATCCTGGCCCAGATCTGGCACCCTATTGGGGCGCCGGACTTTGGTCCTTACTTTGCGCAGATCCAGTCCCTGAACCCGGACGTCGTCTTTATCCAGGAATCCGGCGGCGATACGGTCAAGTTCATCAAATCCTGGAGCGACTTTGGGCTCAAGGGCAAAATCGCACTGCTGACGAACCAGACCGCCACCGACCAGTCCGCACTCGGGACGATGGGACCCGAAGCCGAAGGCATCATCTCGGTGGGTCACTATGCCGAAGGACGCGATGACCCGGTGACCCAGGCATTTGTCGCGGACTATGACAAGGCCTATCAGAAATTGCCTTCCTACTATGCAGCCGACATGTACACGGCGGCACGCATCATCAGCGAGGCCATCGCCAAAGTGAATGGGAACGTCGAGGACACGGCCAACTTTATCAAGGTCGTGACGGCAAGCGACCTGAGCAACACGCCGATGGGACCGGAAAAGATGGACGACTATGGCAATCCCATCGAGAACGTCTACCTGCGCCAGGTGGCCAAGCGCCCGGACGGACGCCTGTGGAACATCGTGACTTTTACGTGGCCCGCCGTCTCGCAGTTCTGGAAATACAAGCCGGAAGACTTTTTAAAGAACCCCGTCTACAGCCGCGATTTCCAGGGCATCAAGAAATAAGCGTTTGATCGGATTGTCCCACTGTCCTCTGAGCGGGGCAAGCATTGTCCCGCTCAGAGGTCAACCGCCGGGATCCACACCTTTATTTTTCAGGACTGTCAATATGAGCGAAAGCACCAACTCTCCTTCCGATCAGACCATCGCGCTCGAACTGAATGGGATCGTCAAGGCCTTTGGCGGCTTAAGGGCGGTGGATGGCGTCAACCTGCGCGTGCCCGTTGGGGAACGGCGCGCCATCATCGGTCCCAACGGTGCCGGCAAAACCACCCTGTTCAATCTCATCTCCGGCGAATTGACCGCGACCGAAGGCAAGATCACGTTGTTCGGGCAGGACGTCACCCGGATGCCGGCACATCGCCGCGTGGCGCTCCGCCTGGGGCGCACGTATCAGATTACCAACGTCTTCCAGGGGCTCTCGGTGGAAGAGAACGTCATCCTCGCGGCGCAGGGTCTCGCCAACATGAAATACGAGTTCTATCGACCGACCCCGCGTAGAGGACCTCTCTACGACAAGGTCACCGATGCCCTGCAGGCGACGGGACTGGCGGACAAGGCCCATCTGCCCGCCAAGAAACTCTCCTACGGCGAACAGCGCCAACTCGAGCTGTCGCTGGCGCTGGCAACGGACCCCAAGGTTTTGATGCTGGACGAGCCGGCGGCCGGCCTGTCCGCTGTCGAAAGGACGCGCATCGCCGCGTTGATCCGCAGCCTGCCCAAAACGCTCACCATCGTCTTGATCGAGCACGACATGGACCTGGCTCTCGGGCTGGTGGATATGGTGAGTTGTCTCCATTTTGGAAAGCTCATTGCCGAAGGAACTCCCAACGCGATTCGCGAAAACGCGACCGTCCAAGAAATCTATTTGGGGGCAGGTTAACATGCTGGAAGTTACCGACGTTCAAAGCTACTATGGCGGCGCGCACGTTTTGCGCGGGGTGTGCTTGACGGTTCCGGACGGCAAGGTGGTCGCGCTGCTCGGGCGAAATGGGATGGGCAAGACCACGCTAATCCGTTCGATTATGGGAACCACGCCGCCGACCGTGCGGAGCGGTGCGATCCTCTACAACGGCGAAGAGTTGCTGGGCAAGACCCCGCACGATATCGCGCGGCGCGGGCTGGGGTTGGTGCCGCAGGGTCGCCGCGTTTTTGCGTCACTCACGGTGATCGAGCATCTCACCGTCGCCGCCCGTGCGCCGCGACACCAGTCCGATACGCGCGTGAACTGGAACCTGGAAAGCGTTTTTGAACTCTTTCCGCGTCTAGCCGAGCGCAAAGGTCACCGCGGCAGTCAATTGAGCGGCGGCGAACGCCAGATGCTCGCCATCGCCCGCGCCTTGATGACGAATCCCGATTTGCTGTTGATGGATGAGCCATCGGAAGGACTCGCGCCCGTGATGGTCCAACAATTGCGAGAACGTCTACGGGCGCTGAAGGAATCAGGTGTCCCGATTTTTCTAGTCGAGCAGAACGTCAATCTGGCGCTCGCGCTCGCCGACATCGTCTACATCCTGGAACGCGGGCAGGTGGTGTACCAGGGGCAACCGGAGGAACTGGCGGCGAACCACGAAATCAAGCGCAAGTATCTGGGCGTTGCGTAGAACACTGGAGTCTTTTATGCGTGCAATGGCGGTCGTGGATTACAAAGCCCCACTCGAACTATTGGACCTGCCTGTTCCCGCGAGGCAGCCCGGCATGGTGCTGATCCGTATTTTGACTTGCGGCGTGTGCTATTCGGATTACAAGACCGCGCACGGGCGCATGGCGTATTCGCCCACCTTGAAACTGCCGCACGTGCCTGGTCACGAGATCTGCGGTGAGGTTGTCGAGGCGGGACCGGAAGCGGGCTTTCGGACCGGCGAGCGCGTCATCGTGTATAACTATTGGTCCTGCGGGCGCTGCGCGCTGTGCCGCATGGGACAGGAGAATTTGTGCGAAAACCTGCAGGGTTGGGTCGGCTTTACGACACCCGGCGGCTTTGAAGAATATCTCGCCGTCCCCTCGGAACGGCTCCTGCGTCTCCCCGATGGCATCACGCCCGAGCAGGCCGCGCCGACCTCGTGTTCGCTCGGCACCAGCTATCGCGCGGTCGTGACGCGCGCCCAGGCGCGCCCCGGGCAGATTGTCGTGGTCCAGGGCGTGGGCGGCGTCGGCTTGAACAGCGTCCAAGTCGCGCGGGCGGCGGGGGCGCGAGTCCTCGCGGTAGATATTGACCGCAAGCATCTGGAGGTGGCGGTCAAATTGGGCGCGGACGGAGGCGCCCTTGCCGGCGAGCCCGCGCGAGCCCTGGTGAGCAAATTCACGTCGGGGCTGGGGGCGGATGCAGTGATCGACACGGTCGGGCACGAAGAGTCGCTGCATGAAGCGGCGATGATGACGCGGCGCGGCGGGCGCGTGGTCGGCGTCGGTTACATCGTGGGCGGCTTTGCGAAAATTCAGACGGATGATTACGTTTTGCGAGAGGTCGAGTTTGTCGGGTCGCGCTACGTCCAACGCCACGAACTCGAGCGCGCCATCCAGATGCTGGCGAGCGGTGAGGTACAGAACGTGGTGGACGACGTGCTCCCGCTACAAGACGTGAATGAAGCCTTCACGCGGTTGGAACAGGGCAAGGTCATCGGCAGGACCGTCCTGCGCGTGGCGAATTAGGTTCCCCCCAGACTTCCGAAGTCTTGGAGACTTCGGAAGTCTGTACGGAGTTTCGAGTTTTGCTTTCCATGGATAGGAGTCGCCGTACTATGAATATCGATCTGGTCGTTCGCAATGCCATTCTCGTCTCTCCCGAAGGTCAAATGCGGGGCGACTTGCTCATCGCCGGCGGGCGCGTGGCGGGCGTGGTAGCGCCCGGGACCGGGGAGGGAGCGAAGGTAGTCGATGCGATCGGGCTGCACATGCTCCCCGGCGCGGTCGATCCGCACGTCCACATGATGGACCCGGGACTGACCGAGAAGGAAGATTTCATAACCGGCACCGGCGCCGCGGCGGTCGGAGGCGTGACGACGGTGGTGGAACACCACCGCACTCTTCCTTTCGTGTTGGATGCCAAGACGCTTGATGAAAAAGTGGACTATCTCTCCACGCGCGGGCTGATCGATTATGCATTGTTCGGCGGCTTGCAGCCGGACAACATTGACCAGCTCGAGCCGATGTGGCGCGCCGGCGCGGCCGCGTTCAAAGCGTTTACGTGCAACTTGCACGGCGCGCCCGCTGTCCTTACCGACAAGATGCTGGAGGGTCTGCGCGTCCTTGCCAAGTTCGATGGACTGTGCCTCATTCACTGCGAGGACGAATTCATCACGGCGGCAAACGAGGCGCGGCTCAAAGCCGCCGGACGCAAGGATTTTCGAGTCATTCCCGAATGGCGCAGTCGCGAGGCGGAACAAGTGGCGGTGGCGAGCACTGCTCTGCTGGCGCGCATCACGGGCGCCCGCGTCGTCATCGCGCACGCGAGCCATCCCGCCGTCCTCGACATCATCAACCGCGAGCGGCAGGCAGGTGCGCGCCTGTGGGTGGAAAGCTGCCCCCAGTATTTCTACCTCACGGAGAATGACATTGACCAGTGGGGACCCTGGCACAAGTTCACCCCGCCCGCGCGCGACATTGCCTCGACTCGAGCGATGTGGCAGCGCCTCCAAGCCGGCGATGTCGACATGCTCGTCGCGGACCACGCCCCGAGCACCAAGAAGGACAAGGCAAAAGGGCTGGAGGATATCTGGGCGTGCCCGTTCGGCATCCCCGGCGTCGAAACCGTCCTGCCGATGATGCTCACCGGCGTGAACGAGGGCAAGGTCAGCCTGGAACGCATAGTGGCGGCGCGCTCGCAAATCCCTGCCCAGGTGTATGGGCTGTGGCCCCGCAAGGGCAGTCTAAACATCGGCGCCGATGCGGATTTCGTGCTCGTGGATATGCAGGCCGAAAAGGAACTGCGGAATGAGGATGTCGTCGCCAAGGTCGGCTGGACGCCTTACGCGGGGCGGCGCGTCAAGGGACTGCCGGTCAAGACATTTGTGCGCGGCAGGCCGGTCGCGGAAAACGGCAAGCCGGTCGGCAAGCCCGGCTGGGGCCAATTCCTGCCCGGACCGGGGGCGCGGTAAGGGAAAGTCATGGGAGGAAATTTGAACAACGCAGCGTCGTCTTCCGTGTCAGACCTCAATATAACCTATCGAGGCGTGGTTTACCCATGGCACTGCGACCACATGGGTCATATGAATGTCATGTGGTACGTCGGCAAGTTCGACGAGGCCACCTGGCACCTGCTGGCGCTGGCAGGGATCACACCCTCCTACATGCGGGACCACAATGTGGGCATGGTCGCGGTCGAACAGCACATTACCTACAAGCGCGAGCTCCGGGCGGGCGATATGATTACGATCCGGTCCGGCATCCTCGAAATGAAGGACAAGTCCATCCGCTTTTTCCACGAGATGCGAAACGACGAAACGGATGAAATCGCCGCCGTCACGGTCCTGAAGGGTGTCCAGATCGATAACCAAACACGCCGGTCCAGCCCGCTTCCGCAAGCCATTCGAGACCGTGCGCAATCATTGATCGTCGACTATGATCCTGGGGTGTAAGGTGGAAATGGATACTTATCGGACGCCTCCACCGGACCGGAACGCCATGACGCTCGACGAACTGGCGAATTGGGCGGGCGAACGCGCCAACGCGTTCCGCGTGGAGGGATTTCACTGCTCGGAAGCGGTCTTGCGCGCGGCGGCGCTCGCCATCGGCGTCGATATGCCGGACGTGATGTTGAGGACGACCACCGGGTTCCGCGGCGGGGGCGGCGGATATGGCGACCGCTGTGGTGCGCTCAACAGCGGCGCGATGTTGATCAGTTTCCTGTACGGACGGCTCAAGGCGACGGAGGACAATACCTGCGCGAGCGAGCTGACCAAATTATTACACGCGCGCTTTGACGAAGAACTGGGGGCGACGCGCTGTTCGCTGTTGAACCGGGTGTATTCCAAGCAAGTGCCGGACGGGTCCTGCTCGATCGTCTATGCGGCAGGAGCGCGCCTCGTGGTGAGACTCTTGGGTGAGGCGCCGCGGCTCTGCCCGGCCTGCGCGCCGGTGCCGTCCCTGGCGGACCTTCCCCGGTGAATTGTCATTGAATTGTCACACTTGCACTGCACCGAACGCAGTGCGGTGCAAGTGTTGCGAGCCGCGTTGTTCGCGGCGAAGCAATCCCCAATGTTGATTCTGAAAGTCTATGTCGGGGATTGCTCACCTGCCCTGGTCGGGACCGCATGGTCGCAGACCCCGCGCCACCTGCGGGGTGCCAGGGTCGCCCCCAAAGACCGGGGGCTCGCAATGACAACCCTCAGAATTTTTGTGGTTGCAATTTGTTGTCACCCCTATTATCGGAGGCGTAATGGGCGAGGAGATGAGAGAGAAGAGTGTGGTGGCTGACGGCATGCGCATCGATTGGGATGTGCCCATCCCGATGGACGATGGCATCGTCCTGCGCGCGGATGTGTACCGCCCGCCCAAGGAAGGCAAGTATCCGGTCCTCCTGACGTACGGTCCCTATGGCAAGGGTCTTCCATTCCAGGCCGGTTACCCGGACCAGTGGAACACGATGGCAGAGCAGCACCCCGACGTGACGGCAGGTTCGACGAACAAGTACCAGAATTGGGAAGTCGTCGACGTGGAAAAATGGGTGCCGGATGGATACGTCTGCGTGCGCGTCGATTCGCGCGGCGCGGGGCGCTCGCCGGGCGTGATCGACTGCTTTTCCCCACGCGAGACACAAGACTTTTACAACTGCATCGAGTGGGCGGGCACCCAACCCTGGAGCACCGGCAAGGTCGGCTTGCTCGGCATCTCCTATTTTGCGATGAACGAATGGCACGTGGCATCCCTCCAGCCGCCGCACCTCACCGCGATGTGCCCCTGGGAAGGCGCGGCCGATTATTATCGCGACATGTTCCGCCACGGCGGCATCCTGACCGATTTCTGGCACAACTGGTATATCAAGCAGGTGGAGACGGTCCAGCACGGTCTGGGCGTGCGCGGGTTCGTCGATCCCAACAGTGGCTTATCCGTCTCCGGTCCCGAGACGCTGACCACCGAAGAATTGGCGCAGAACCGCGCGGATATCGACGCGGGCGTGCTGGCGCATCCGCTGGACGACCGGTTCCACAAGGAACGCTCGCCGGACTGGTCCAAGATCACCGTGCCGTTGCTGTCCGCGGCGAACTGGGCGGGGCAGGGTCTGCATCCCCGCGGCAACTATGAAGGTTTTGTCCGCGCCGCATCGAAGCAAAAATGGCTCGAGGCGCACGGACTCGAGCACTGGACCCATTTTTACACCGACTATGGGCGGCTGCTGCAAAAGCGCTTTTTCGATCATTTTCTGAAAGGGATCGACAACGGCTGGGACCGGCAGCCGCGCGTCCAACTCCAGGTGCGGCATATCGACAAGTTCGTGGAGCGCTGGGAGGACGAGTGGCCCATCGCGCGCACGCGCTGGACGGAACTGTACCTCGACCCGGCGCGGCGCACGCTGGAACCGGGGCCAGTTACACAAGAGAGCAGAGTCGAATATAGGGCACTGAGCGAAGGGGTGACGTTTGTCAGTGCGCCGCTCCAGGCGGAGACCGAGGTCACCGGTCCGGTAGCCGTGAAGCTGTTCCTTGCCTCCTCGACGGTGGATGCGGACGTGTTTACGACCTTGCGCGTGTTCGACCGCAACGGCAGAGAGGTCGATTTCCAGGGCGCGCTCGACCCGCACACACCCATCGGGCAGGGCTGGCTGCGGGCTTCACACCGCAAGCTGGACCCGGCAGTGAGCACCCGCTACCGCCCGTATCACTCGCACGATGAGATCCAACTGCTGATCAAAGGACAGGTGTATGAGCTCGACGTCGAAATCTGGCCCACCAGCATCGTGGTCCCCGCCGGTTACCGGATCGCGCTGACGATCCAGGGCAAGGATTTTGAGCGGGCGACCGAGTCCCGCCAGCCGGGCAGTTTCGTGAACCCGTTCCGCGGTTCGGGACCGTTCACGCACACAAATCCGCAGGACCGCCCACGCGAGATATTCGACAACGTGCACACGCTTTACGGCGGCGGCACTCGCGGCGCATACCTGCTGCTGCCGGTAATCCCGGCGAGGTAGAAAATAGAGATTGGAAATTGGAAACATGAAACTTGATCCAAAGAAAACGGCGGCGGTATGCGTGGACCTGCACCGCGGCCATCTCGATCCCGAGGTCGCGACGGTGCCGCTCCCGCCCGACCGCGCGGCACGCGTGATTCGCGACACCGCGCCCTTTTTGCGCGGCCTGCGCGAGCGCGGCGTCCCGATCATCCACGTCGTCTCCCAGTACCGCGATTCGGACGAAATCGCCGCCAACCCGTTTTGGAAGGCGATCAACGCGGACCCCACCAAGGCGCGCCGAGGCATCCTGAAGCACAACTTGCACGGGCTACCCGGCACGCAGGTCATTCCCTCGCTGTGGGACGACCGCGACATTCGCGTGGACACCAAAAAGCGCTACAGTTCATACCTCGGCACCGACCTCGAATTCGTCCTCCGCGCCCGCGGCGTC
>JBLMXX010000191.1:0-8495 GCA_050257995.1 Acidobacteriota bacterium
CTATCAGGCAATTTTGCTTGATTCATGTTTATGAAAGGAGAATCATATGGCACTCCAGACATTGCAGGACCTCTACGTGAGCGAACTGAAAGACCTTTACAACGCGGAACAACAAATCCTCAAGGCGCTACCGAAAATGGCAAAGGGGGCCTCGTCGCGCGAATTGAAGGATGCCTTTAACCAGCATCTCCAGCAGACCGAGCACCAAGTGGAACGGCTTGACCGGATATTCAAAAATCTCGGCAAGACCCCCCGCGGAAAAAAGTGCCTCGGCATGCAGGGTCTGCTGGAGGAAGGCGACGAATTGCTCAAGGAAAAAGCAGACCCGTCCGTGAAGGATGCCGGGCTCATTTCGGCCGCCCAACGGGTTGAGCACTATGAAATGGCAGGCTATGGGACCGTGCGCACCTTCGCCCTAATGCTCGGATTTGACGACGCCGCCCAGGCACTTCAGGAGACACTCGACGAGGAAGGCAACACGGATCATAAACTGACCCAACTGGCCGAAAGTATGATCAACGAGCGAGCCGAAGGCAAATCCGATGGCGGAAATATGGGTGAGGAAATGGACGATCTGGACATGGAAGAAGACTGATCAGAAACTCACGGGTGCATCCAGCCCGCAGGGTTTATAGGGGGGATGTAACTATTTACGTCCATCTCCGTTTGGAAAAGTGTTGGTGAGATGCCAGGATTAGGAGGAAAACAGTCGATGAAAGCCCGTGATTTCATGACCGGATCTCTGCTGACTTGCTCGCCCGAGGATTCCGTTGCCGATGTCGCGAAGCTGATGAGGGACCGAGATACCGGAGACATCCTCATTACGGGCGACGGGAAACTGATGGGCATTGTGACCGACCGCGATATTGCGGTCCGCGTCGCGGCCAAGGGCCGGAACCCCGTCGAGGTGCCCATTCGCGATTACATGTCCAAGCACGTGGTCACAGGTGAGCCCCGTTGGGACATTGACAAGATCGCCAAGACCATGGGGAAACATCAGATTCGCCGTTTGCCGATCCTTGAAAATGGAATGCTCGTCGGGATCGTTTCGCTAGGTGACTTGGCCCTGCGCCACAATCGTCAGAGTGATATAGTCAAGTCATTGAAGATGATCTCGGAACCCGGTCCGGTTCATCGCATTCGCTCGCGTGGAGGCGGACGCGCGTTGATGACACTCGGGATGGGCCTCTTGGTCGGAACTGTGGTCGCCTTGACCATGTCGCCCAAGCAGCGCAATTCCATTTTGGACCAAGTCCGGGATACAGAGATAGGCGATAAACTTGGCAGCGCCTCGGAACGACTGATCGGTACGTTGCAAGAGGGCGGCGACCGGATAGCCGAAATGCTCGCTGCGTAACGCCTTTTTCGCCCAACAACGCCGATCCCACAAATGCGATCGCCACTAGTCTCCCTGCCTTATCAATAGAGCAGGGAGACTATTTTTAAGCGCTTGCCTTCAAAACAGACTCTGACATTTTGCGTTATAGCAATGAGATAGGGCTTTTCGGTTCGTGAAGATTAACAAAATGCCGGCTTGTTTTGAATTGCCGAAGGAGCGATCATGCCTCTTAATCAACCCTTCGCCAAGATGCCACCCGCAATTCCGCCAGCTCCACCCAAGCGACCCCGCTGGGTGATTGTCCTTGGGCTTGTACTTCTCGTGCTGGCGGGATTTCTCGTCGCGAAAAATTTCGCCGATCCCGTTCGCGCCCTGGACGCGGCACGTAAATTCAACCCGACCGATATCAAACTTGCCGACGGCTATACGATTGAACCGGTGATCGAAAACCTGACGGCGCCGAGCGCGGCTCTCTTTGACGGAAAAGACCTGATCATTGCCGAGTCCGGCTCAACCCATGCCACCGCTGCGCGGATTCTAAGGATCAAACCCGATGCCAGCGTCGACGTCATCGTAGCTTCCGGTTTGCACGGTGCGATAACAGGTCTCGCCATCAAAGATGGTCTCCTGTATGTTTCTTCCCCGGGCAAGGTTTCGCGGATTGATTCAAATGGGAGATTGCGCGACATTGTAACGGGACTGCCGTCAGAGGGGGACTATCAAAATACAAATATCGCCTTTGGGCCTGACGGCAGGCTCTATATGGGACAGGGGACCGTTACGAACGCAGGCATCGTCGGCGTCGACAATTTTGCCCTGGGCTGGTTGGATTTGCATCCAAATCTGCATGAAGTGCCCTGCCAGGACTTGGAACTGTTGGGACAGAATTACAGGACTCTGGACCCAACGAGACCCGGCAACGACGCTCCAATATTGACCGGCGCCTACGAGTCCTTTGGGGTTCCGAGCACCCCGGACGAAATCGTCAAAGGAAACCCGAAATGCGGCGGCGCTATCCTCCGCTTTAATAGCGACGGCTCGGATATTCAGCTCGTGGCATGGGGACTGCGGAACCCGGTCGGCCTGAAATTTGACAAGAGCGGTCAGCTCTGGGCTACGAATCAAGGTCCGGAAGAGCGTGGCAGCCGCCATATTGGGAATGCCCCGGATGACTTTGTACGCGTTACAGAGGGAGCATGGTACGGCTGGCCCGATTACTTTGATGGACTGCCGGTGACGGCAGACCGGTTTATTGTGCCAGGTGAGCCGCAAGCCGGGTTCCTGTGGGACAGCCATCCCCCCTTGAGCAATGCCTTTCTCTCGTTTGCGCCAAAGGAGGCAGTCAGCGGGTTTGCCTTTTCCGCCGGTGGTGCATTCGGTTTGGAAGGCGACGCGTTTGTCGCCATGTTCGGTCCTGCTGCCTCCAACTCGGATAACCGCGCCGGGTTCCGCATCGCTCGCGTCGATGTCAGGGCACGCAAGGTCTATGACTTTGCCTCGAATACTCTTCCGGGGCCTGCCTACGATAACCAGCGCGCCGGACTGGATCGCCCGACGGATGTCTTGTTCGGACCGGATGGCAGCATGTATATTGTGGATAGGGGGGAGACGCAGATGACGGCGCGCGGGCCGGTGGCTGTTCCCCAAACCGGCGCGGTGTGGCGCATCTATCCGAGCAATGGACAGCCAATGCGCGCCAGCGGTCCGCTCATCGTTCAGCCACCCACCCCACAAATCGCCGGTGAACGCCCTCTGGATACGGGCGATATGATCGGGAGTTACATGGTGATGGCAATCATGGCAGCGCCATCACTCGTGCTTGTCCTCGGAGGCCTGATCGTAGTGGGGTTTGCAATGCTAGTGGCTTGGCAGATCCTGCGCGGACTGGCACACTGATTTTTCCAACAAACAGGAGGAAATATGCAATCCATTCAATTGGAACCCAATCAGCAAACCCAACATGGACTTTCCGTGGGCAATGTAGAACGTTGGGGCTCGATGCTGGGAGGCGGGGCGCTGTTGGTCTATGGGCTAACGCGTCGTTCTTTCGGCGGGATTGCGCTGGCACTTTTGGGCGGCGACCTCGTCTACCATGGGATCGCGCGCGACAATGGGCACATACACGAAATATTCGGGCTGGAGACGCCAAAAGACCGGGTACCGGCCATGAGTATCCCACACGGTCATGGCTTTAAGATCGAGCGGAGCGTAACCATTGACCGTTCGCCAGAAGAATTGTATCGGTTTTGGCGACATTTCGAGAACTTGCCGCGTTTTATGGAGCACCTCGAATCCGTTTCGGAGATAGACAACCTGCGCTCGCATTGGGTTGCCAAGGCACCTGCCGGATTGAAAGTCGAATGGGATGCGGAAATCATCAGCGACATTCCGAACGAGTTGATCGGGTGGCGCTCGCTTGAAGGATCGGATGTACCAAACGCCGGCTCTGTTCATTTTCGTCCGTTGTCGCGCGGTCACGGAACCCGCGTGAGTGTCGTTCTGAAATATGATCCTCCGGTGGGTCCGGTCGGCGCAGGCATCGCCACGTTGTTTGGAGAGGCGCCTTCGCAAACCGTGAGAGCTGACTTGTTGCATCTCAAACGGCTTTTCGAAGTGGTCGAAACATCCCCGTGACTAGGGTACGGGAATCGAATCAGGGAGGCTGAAACGCTTATGGCACACAGAAGAAAATTCAAGACCGGCGATCCCGTGGAACCAGATCGAGAGAGCTTGGAAGATGACCGAGACTCTGAGAGCATCGATCAGGATGTGAAAGATATATTCCAAGAGGCGCAAGACCTCGACTATGGACGCGGCGATTTCGTACGTATGCTAGAATCCTATACCGACCGCTCACCCGTCTTGACCGGCGGTGACCTCGATGCCGATTGGGAAGATGCCGATGTTGGCGAAGAAGCCGTCGGCGGGCAAAATCCCACTCCTGACCAGAGTGTCGTCGACGAAGAGGGGGAGGCGCTTGGGATCACGTACAACGATGACGAACCGCTTCACACGACTGACAAGCTGAACCAACGCGACCAGAATCCATGGGAACTCAATCCGGCTTCCTCGCCTGATTTCGGCGAACGGGTGAAAGAGGAATTTCACACGCCGATAAAAACGCTTACCGCCGCAGCAGGATTGTCTGACCGTCCCAAGCCAAAGACCCTCAAGGCACCGTCTCGCTCCGGCAGAACGCACCAGGGACAGCGGGGCCGACCTCGCAAAAGAACATCCAGCACGGCTACGCCGCGCGCGAAAAGTAATCGTCCGCAAAATAACCGAGTGACGAAGGTCGCCCGCGGGATAAAGAGTCCGCCCACCAATGTCCACCGTCATGCGAGTAAAGGCAACCAGAACAAGACCAAACGCGCTTGATCTCGGGAAAACAAGGAGCAACCATGGCAAGTCTTTTAAGACGAATAGAACGTGGAGCACGCGCCACAACACGGCGAGCCGCGCGAGGAACGCGACGCACCGCCCGGGGAGCCGCGCGCGGGACACGGCGCACCGCCCGACGAACAGAACAGGCTGCCGAAGAGCGTCCCCGGCGGCGGACGGTGAGGCACCACAAAACCGGACTGGAAGCACTGCTGGCACCAACACGGACAACCCGTCGCCGCGCCACTCGCGGCTATGCAAGACGTGGGACAGGGCTGGCACTGCTAGGTAAGCCCGTGCGCCGCACCCGCCGCGCGCGGCACAAAGCCGAAGCGCCGATCGTGAAACTGCTCGGCGGAGGCAGAAGGCGACGATAAGGGTGAGCAGGAATACACCGTGGAACAGTACATCAAGCAAGCAGGACGCGCGAGTCGCGGCACATTGGTCCGGGCCGAGCAAGCTAGAGAAAGATATGCGCGCTATGTTTTGCCCATCCTTATAGGATACGTTTTACTTGCCACCGCATCTTCGGTGGCACTGGCTATCTCGGCCCGGCAAATGCCGTATTTCAAAGTCGACTTGACTATTTCACGGGCACTGCAGGCTATTCGCCTCAATTGGTTTGACCGGTTGATGGGCTTTGTCTGCGGGCTCGGCTACCCACTGCAATCCAACATACTTGGAGCGCTCCTGCTCGGATTTCTCTACCGCCTGGGATTTCAGTGGGAAGCACTCACAGCCGTCGTTGCCACTGTCGGGAGCCTGGTTATCGCTTTGGGTCTGATCCTTTTTGCCAATCGTCCCAGGCCAAGCCCGGACCTGGTACGGGTGCAGCACAAAATGTGGACCACGAGTTTTCCGAGCGGGCATACGCTGATCTTTACGTCCGTCATTGGGTTTCTCTGCTTTCTGATCTTGAAGGCGAAATTGCCGGCACTTGTTCGCGCGCCGCTCTTATTGGTTTTCGGATCGATCATTGTCTTGATGGGGCCGGCGCGCGTCTATTCCGGCGAGCACTGGGCGAGCGATGTAGTGGCCGGATATTTGCTCGGAAGCACATGGCTCGCGATCATTATTAAAATCTACAAGTGGGGCAGGCCGCACTATATGGCGTCTCATCCCAAGACAGGTAAAACGAAATGGCTGGAATAACTCGAGTTTCTGCGGAACAAACGAATCGGACTCAAAAGGATGTTAGGGCGCTGGGCGAATACCACAAGATTATCGTACCGGTTTATTTTGTGGTGGCGGCAATTGCGCTCGCCGCGCTCTCCTTGATGGTCCACACCGCCGGACCACTGCCCATTGACCTGGCCGCCGCGCATGCGGTACAATCCGTTCAGGCGGGTTGGTACGATATCATTATGCGCCTAGTCGGCGAACCGGGATACCCGCCGCAAGTGTACATGGTCGTCGCATGGATCGTGCTTGTTCTCTGGCTGACAGGGCTCAGGTGGGAAGCCGTCTCTGAAGTTTTCGCCACGGTGGGAATCGGCGTCGTCGGGTTGGCGATCAAGATATTTGTTAACCGACCGCGTCCAACTCCCGATCTGATTCACGTGATCCAAACACTGGACGGCGGGAAAATGAGTTTCCCCGCAGGACACGTCGAGTCGTTCGTCGCCATCATTGGTTTTCTCTGGTTCCTGAGTTTCACGTTGAGCAAAAATCCGTTGGTGCGGACGCTTTCACTCTTCATCTTTGGCGAGATGATCGCGCTGATCGGCATCTCGCGTGTATATACCGGGGAACATTGGCTGACGGATACTATCGGCGGATATCTATTAGGGAGTCTGTGGCTCATCCTGACAGTCTGGTTATATCAATGGGGCAAGCCGCGGTTTCTGCTGCCCAAATCGGCCAAGTCCAAATAGCCGGGCGTACCGGTCAAATTTGAGAGGATTGAAAAGAACCTATGGCAGAGCCGATACAAGCCGTTGAAAAGCCCGTTCTCACGTGGCGCCAGAAGGTCGTCCAGACCGGTGCCATTGTCGCCAAGCCGTGGCGGCGCTATCGGGCTTCATTGTTTCAGGGCTATTTGATCGCCGCGATCGTCATTTTCTTAATTCTGGCGGTCCTGGCGCACACTATTGCCTATTTTACTTTTGACGTGACGATCACGCGGGCTGTACAAACTGTCAATGTGGTTGGGTTTGGTGTTTTGATGCAATTTCTAAGCTGGTTGGGGTTTACACCGCAGGTCGATCTGATAACCGTTATCTTCGTCCTATTTCTTTACCTGACCGGACTGAGATGGGAAGCCATGTTAAGCCTGTTAAGCGTCGTGGGAATCTCTATCGTGGGCGCGGGTATCAAAATACTCGTCGACAGGCCACGGCCGGGAGCAGATTTGGTTCACGTCATAAGCCAATTGCGTGACTTTTCGTTCCCCAGCGGCCATGTTTTGTACTTTACCACCTTCTTTGGATTCCTGCTATTTCTCAGTTATACACTGCTCAAGCCATCCTGGGGAAGAACAGTCCTCATCGTGATATTTGGCCTGGTTATAGGATTGATGGGACTATCGCGGATCTACGAGGGCCAGCATTGGGCGAGTGATGTGCTGGCCGCATATTTGCTCGGCAGTGTGTGGCTGGCGGGCTCGGTATGGGTATATCGCTGGGGCAAGCCGCGCTTTTTCGTCAACCAGCCGATTGCGAAAGAGACGGGCAGGGACAGGGCTACCCCAGAGTTATGATGGGGCGACCAGATATGAGAACACAATGTTCCAAATTCGGGCAAGAACATGTCTCATTGTAGCGGCATATCTCGTTAATACAGGAAGAGAGCACATCGTAATCCGAGCAGATGAACAAATTACGATAAATCTTCTTTCGACGTAGGAGTGAACGATGGCAAAAGCAGCGGAAACGGTAGATAGGACGGCGGAAAATACGAAACGCAATGCGCGCAAGGCGGCGGCGAATCCGTGGACCGAACGCCTCATGCGCTTTGGACACATCGTGCGCGGAGTGATTTACATCATCCCCGGAATCCTGGCCCTGCAACTTGCGACGGGCTCAGGCGGTGCTGCCGTGAACCTGACCAGCGCGATCCAGGTGATCGGACAGCAACCAAATGGAAAAGCACTGCTCGCCTTGGTCGCAATCGGTCTAGTGGGTTACTCCATCTGGGGAATCGTGCGGGCATTATTCGACCCGTTTCACGAAGGCGATGATGCCGAGGGATTGCTGATCCGGATTGGTTACATTGTCAGTGCATTGGGCTATGCCACATTGCTTGTAGCAACTTTACAGTATATGATGGGTATGGGGGCGAGCGGCAGCAACCCGCAGGACTGGACGGCCAAACTCATGGGTCAACCTTACGGGCGCGTGCTCGTCGGAGGGATTGGCCTGGTGTGGACGATTGGCGGCGGTTTGCGCCAAATCTACGATGGTTACACAGCCGGATTCAAGAAGAACCTCCAAACAAGCCAGATGACCGCGGATGAGAGAAAGTGGGCCATCGACCTCGGTCGTTTTGGGATCATCGCGCGCGGCGTCGTATTTACAATTATGGGTCTTTTTCTGGTCCAAGCGGCAGTTTTCGCAAATCCCGGAGCGGCTAAGGGACTCGATGGGGCGTTACTGGAGTTGGTGCGGCAACCCTATGGACCATTGTTGCTGGCTATTGTCGCTCTCGGGCTGATCGCATTTGGTGTCTACTCGATCATAAGCGCCCGTTGGATGAAAGTGCGCGTCAACAGGCCACAGCCCCAGGCAACATAACTCAAAGCACAGCATCCATCAGAGAGGAGGCACGACATGCCACC
>JBLMXX010000192.1:0-4666 GCA_050257995.1 Acidobacteriota bacterium
GCTTATTTGATGCCAAATCGGACATTGACGTCCACGGTGATTTGCATCTCACCGGTCTGCACGGGCACGTCTGAGGCGGCGCTCGTTGCGAACGCCGTCGAGGCATACCGGATTGGGCTGGGCGCCTGGGTCCCCTCTGAGATCGTGACCACGGGCCCAATCTGAATGTTCGCCGCTTTAGCGAGTTGGGATGCCTTGTCTTGAGCATCCTTGATAGCGGCCGCGCGTGCCTGCTGTTGGTAAGGAGTAAGATCGTCTACGGCGAACGAAACTCCGTAGATATTGTTAGCGCCCGCGCCGACCGCGGCATCCAGCACCTTGCCCAGGTCTGCGATCTTGCGAATTGTTACGCGCACCTGGTTGCTCACGCGATAACCGGTGATGGCGGGTGTCCCACTACCGTCCGGCTTGGGCCCCTGTTGAGTGATGGGATAGAGATTATAGTTCGTGGTCTGGATGTCTTTTTCGTCAATCCCCATACTCTTGAGTTTGTCGATCACGGACGCCATTTTGGAATTGGCTTGAGTCGTCGCGTCGGTCAAGGAGACTGTCGTTATGTCTACGCCGATATTCGCGATGGCAATATTCGGCTTGAGACTGATCTTGCCCTGACCGTTGACGGTGATACCGCTGTTCCCATCAGTTGTGGCTTGCTGGGCGTTCGCGGTTGCCGGACCTCCGGCCTGGGCAACTGCAAAAAGCACCATGATAACGGTGAGCGCCAACACAGCTATGAGTGCCAAGATACGATTTCGCATGATTGATCCTCCTTTGTTTGCTTCAATCTAAAGACGCTGAAAGCCCTGCTCAGGTTCCATCCGGGGCAGGGCTGATTGCTTTATCGAGGCAGTAGGACGAAAATGGCAATCCATAGTGCCACTAGCAGAATCCATACAGTGGGGTTTTCTTCCGCCAGGGCGGACAGGTTGCGGGCTGCCGCGCCCATCTCATATCCGATTCCGGCAAACGCCGTCTCCAGCCAGTCCAAATCGAAAAGGCGGGCCGCACGCGGAACGGTTGAAAGAGGCTGTGGGTGGAAGCGGCGAGCGACGCCGCGCAGGAATATGGAAAGGACAAAAGGAAGAAGCGTGGCGGCAAACCCGATAACGACGCCTACCAAGTCATTTGTCCAGATCACCCGGAGCATGACCCCTTCGGCTGAATTGCCAACCCCTGGAGCGAGAGCGTGTGCGATGAGCATCGGGGCAAAGGAGAGGGCAACCCACACCAGGGTCAAGATCAACAAACCGAAGTTTTCCTCTCGGTTGGGGTCGCGCGACTCTGTTCCCTGGAGCGACTCTCCAATATTCCACAGGGGCGCCAGAGCCAGTAACGTCACTAGACCCGCTATCAAGACTAACCACTTGTCCGCGCTCTCCCAAATGGAAACGTACAGCCCGACCCTTCCGAGGAATGCCGGAGTGAGTGGCAAGCCCGCGATGGTGACTAGTCCCGCAAACCAGGTCAGGCGCGCCCAGCGGTTCCGGTTTTCGGCGCGCCATCGTAACGCCGTCTCAAAAAATGCCAGCGCCACCGCCGCGCTCAAGGCAAGCCAAAGGGCGAGCGCCATTCCCGCATCGCCTCCATACGCGATAGCGACCGGGATCAGTGCCACCACGTGCCAGACGCAGACCGTGGCGATACGGGACGGCTGCTCTTCGCGCCACGTCCACACCAGGGACGCTCCCAGGGCAAGTGCGGCGAGGATTATAATCACTTGCCAAGGAGCGGCTGCCTGGAGCGCGGACCAGCGCAGCCACAGGCTTGCCCCGGCGAGCAAGGGGATAGCGCGGGCGTTCCAGAGGTCGCGTGAGTTCAGCCCACGCATGGGCAAGGTCCAATGAAATGGGAACAGACCAAGCCGCGACCAATAGGCGAGGGCGATCAGCCAGATGCCTCTTTCGGCATTGGCGGTGCCGAGGAATTGTGAGCCCGCGAAGAGGGCGAATCCGGCAAGTTGGCTCACGGCAAAGGCGCGGACAGCCATTTCCCGTTCAATATCGCGAACGAGCCGCCAAACCAGGATGGCAAGATCGAATAGCACCCAGGCAAAATAGATGGTAATGAGATTTCCTGACAGGATCAGGAGGATGGCACCGGTCCAGACAAACACAGAGAGTGGATCGAGCAGCGCTCTGGGCGGCGCGATCAGCCAAAGCGCAGCAAGGATAACAAATATGGTCGAGAGCAGGAGGATGCCAATCCCGTCCATTTGCAGGACGAGCGAAAAGGACGCCAACGACCAGTTGGAGACCAGCAAGCGGTGATTGAATGGGGCAATATTGACAAGAATTGCAAGGATTTCGAGAATAATGAGAGCGAATCCCAGCCTTGGCCGAAGGTGAGACGACAAGCGCGGCGCGACAAGCCGCAGTGAAAAAACGCCCACAATGGGGATCAGGATCGGCAAGAACAAGAGCCACTCTAGCATTGAATCTCCGAAGGAGGGTATGGATTCATTTTATCACACAAGCGCACGGCACACAACGTTGACACTCTCCACCAACTCTCGTATACTAACTGCCCTGGAACAGGAGAGCGAAAATGACTGTGAATCCCTACGTCGCGGCCTACGACGTGCTGGCACTGACCTACGAACGCGTGCTCGTCCCTCTATTCCGTCCAATCGCCAAGCGAATGATGCAACGAGTGGACTTGCGTCCCGGCTGGAGTGTGCTTGACGCGGGGACCGGCACCGGATTGGTCGCCCTGTTGGGAGCGCCCCGTGTGGGCAAAGACGGCAAAATCATCGGAGTAGACGCGTCTGAAGGGATGTTGGCCATCGCGCGCCAAAAGGCAGAACGGTTTGGCTTTTTCCAGTGCGAGTTTCGGACCGGCGATCTCAATGGGCTCGATTTTCCGGATGGAACGTTCAACGCTTGCCTTTCACAATTTGCCCTTCACCATACCAACCTTGAACGATCGCTGGCAGAATTGGCACGCGTACTGGCGCCGGGAGGTACACTCGTAATACAAGATTGGGCGGGAGAGACAAGCCCATTGCATCAGGCGGTCTATGATGTGCTGGTACGGTACCGCGTGGCGGAGCCAGGTGAGTGGGTCGCCGGAATGAGGGAGAATTCGTCACGGGCGCGGGCATTCCGCCTGGAATTTGGGAGGCCCGAGGCGATGCAAACAGCCGTCGCGGCACATGGGCTGAACGCCGTCGAAGCATTCGAGGAGATCTATCCGGCGCGTGTCGCGACCGCGGATGCGTTTATCGAAATTGCGACGGTATCGCCCATAATGCAAGCAGAATTATCGGCGATGTCCCTTGATCAGCGTCTCCATTTCCTCGATGAGGCTCGCCTCGCGCTTGCGCAACTGCAAACCGGCGGCGCGTTCGAGTGGCGCTATCACGTGGTGAGTGTGGTCGGTCGCAAATAGACCCTATTTGGCGTTTTGAAATGCACCGTTTATAATAGCACCTGTGAAGTCGAATGCTAATTTCGCGAGGATACGACTATATGCCGACCTCTACATAGCCATTTTCGTCTTTGCTGCCAGTTTCGCCCTTTATCTGCGAACGATGCCGCCTACAGTCCTTGACGGCGACAGCGGCGAATATCAGTACATGGCATACATCCTCGGCGTGCCCCACTCGACCGGCTACCCGTTGTACATTCTCCTCGGCAAGCTCTTTACCCTTATCCCGGCAGGCGACGTCGCCTATAGAATCAATCTTTTCTCTGTCGTTTTTGCCGCGCTCTCGGCGCCGCTCATCTTCTGGACGGCGCGGCGTTTGATGCCTCGCACACCCGCCTTTTTGGCAACCCTAATATTCGCGGTGACGCCTTCGATGTGGGGAAGCGCGATCCAAGCCAAGACCTATGCCCTGCACCTTTTTCTTGGCGTCTTGACGGTTCTGCTCGCCCTGCGCTGGCACCAAGACGGCAACCGGCGTGAATTTTATTGGTTTGCTCTGGTCTGCGGCTTGGACCTGACCAACCACATCATCATTCGCTTTATTGCGCCTGCGCTCTTACTGCTTCTGTGGCTCAACCGGGCACGCCTGGACCGGGCGATGCTGGTGCGGGGCATATTGCTCGGAATATTGCCATTGTTCCTGTATGCATATATCCCCATCCGCGCCAATCAATTGATTGCCCAACAGGACCCCGCGAACAAACTTTTGTACGGGCGCGAAGATGCGATGGTCAAAGGGACGGTCACGGCCTATTACAACAATTCGCCCGAGGGAGTTTTCGGGCTCATTACAGGACTGGATAACAAGTACAAGCTGGATGTCAAATCACCGCTGGACCAGATGAACCGGGTGGAGCTCTCAGCCACGCTGTTGATCCAACAATTCGGGCCGATAGGACTCGTGCTGTCATTAGTAGGCGCGTGGGCATCTTTCCGGCGGGACCGCCGGATATTCATTTTTCTTTTTGCCGTCGTCGCGTGCATAGGATTGGTTTCACTCTATTTAAAGGGTATTTCGACCGTTTACTATTTTTCGCTGACCTATTTTGTGCTCGCGCTGTGGATTGGGCTTGGGATCGATGTGTTGCTCCGATGGGTCCGAACCGTGCAGCGCAAGAACACCTCGCGGGCACTTTATCTTCTAGGCTCGGAGAGCGCCCTGACTTTGGTTTTGCTTCTGCTACCCACCGGTGCAGTTTTTGTCAATTATTCGCGTCTGGACGAGAGTAACAATTACGCC
>JBLMXX010000193.1:0-2779 GCA_050257995.1 Acidobacteriota bacterium
CACCGGTCTCGCCGAAGGCCCGCTGCCCGAACATTACGAGCCGCTCGAATCGCCCATCTCCAATCCGCTCTCGAAACTCCAATTCAACCCGGTCGTCAAAGTGTGGAACACGGACCAGGGCCAGGACGTCGGCGACAGCGTGGGCACCCCAGACAAATTTCCCATCGTATGTACCACCTTCCGCCTCACCGAGCATTGGCAAGCGGGCGCAATGAGTCGCAATTTGCCGTGGCTCGCCGAGACGCAGCCGGGTATGTTCGTCGAAATCTCGAAGGAACTCGCGGCAGAAAAAAGCATTGCCAATGGCGATACGGTTGAGATATCGAGCGCGCGCGGCATCATCAAAGCGACCGCGCTGGTGACGACGCGTTGGAAACCGTACTCGATTGACGGGAAAAAGGTGCATCACATCGGCATGCCGTGGCACTATTCCTGGGTCGGCCTCGCCACCGGCGACAGTGCGAACGACCTGACGCCTCACGTCGGCGACGGCAACACGGCGATACCGGAATACAAGGCGTTCCTGGTGAATGTGAAAAGAGTCTGATTGTCGGATCCGGCGACTAACAAAGGTGACCCTATGGCTAAAGTAACCCTGTTGGTGGATACTTCAAAATGCACGGCTTGCCGCGGCTGTCAAATTGCCTGCAAGCAGTGGTGGGATTTGGCCGCGAGCAAGACCACCCAGACAGGTAGTTATGAGAATCCGCGCGATCTCGCGCCCAACACGCTGACCCGTATCACCTTCAGCGAGTACGAATCGGGCGGCAAGATGCAGTGGCTATTCCTGAACTTGGGGTGCATGCACTGCACGAACGCCGCGTGCGTCGACGTATGCCCAACCGGTGCGCTCAAGCACAACGAGATGGGTTTCGTCTCGTTCGAGCGCGAGGTCTGCAACGGCTGCGGTTATTGCGCGCAAGCCTGTCCGTTCGGCATACCGCGCATGGACACAACCGATCTGCTGACCGGCGATGCGAAAGCGAGCAAATGTACCTTGTGCCAGGACCGTGTAACGAACGGCATGACGCCCGCGTGTGTCAAGGGCTGTCCGTCCCGCGCCCTCCAATTCGGCGACCGCACGGCGATGCTCGGGATCGCGCGCCAGCGCGTGGACGCGCTCAAGGCGCGCGGGTACGCGCAGGCGAGTATTTACGGCGAGAACGAACTCGGCGGTTTGGGGCGGGTGTACGTCTTGACCGCGCCCGCGCCGGCGTATGGCTTGCCGGAATCGCCCGAGTACCCGGCTTTGGCGACCCTCTGGCAGAGCGTCGTGCAGCCGTTTGGCTACATCGCCGGTGGGCTAATGGTCGTGGGTCTCGGGGTAAACTGGTTCCTGACCCGCCGGGCGCGGTTGAGCACTGTCGAACGAGATAATTAGACGGTGGTGGATGGTTTGCCGGTTGGGTGCTTGCGTGGTTTATCCGATCCCGAGCTCTCCAACCCATTGACCACCAATTAAGGAGGCTTATGGCCACTATAGCGACAATTTTCACCGGCGCACGCGGGAAGCAAATGCTCGTCGTCCGTTTCACCGCCGCCGAGCGCTTTGCGCATTGGCTCCATACGCTCGCATTCACCATATTGCTTGTGACCGGGCTGTTCATCTATGCGCCGGTCTTGCATTCGTTTGCGACCGGTGGGGCTGGGGAGGCGACCCGGCTGACCCATCGCATCGCGGCCGTCCTGTTCATGGTCGCGCCGCTCGTCTACTTGGTCTTTTCGCCGCGCGATTTTTTCTACAGCCTGAAGGAATCGTTTAGCTGGGGCGCAGATGATTGGGGCTGGCTGAGAAATGCGTGGGCCTATTACTCACGCGGGGTGATCGGCACGATGCCCCCGCAGGGCAAGTACAATGCGGGGCAAAAATTCAACGCGCTGACCCAGATCGTCTCGTTTGGGCTATTCGTCGTCACGGGGCTGATCATGTGGTTCGGCAAAGGCACGGTGCCGTCGAACGTATTCCTCGCCAGCGTGGTCGTGCATGACCTGTCGGTCATCGCGACCGTGCTCCTCTTCGTGTTGCACATCTACCTCGTGGCGATCCACCCGATGATGCGCGAGTCCATCACCGCCATGTTCGAGGGCACGGTCACGCGCGGGTTTGCCGAGGAACATCACGCCAAGTGGCTGTCCAGTCAGGTCTATCGAAAACGGGAGGAAGAGTTTGGCGTCGAACGCGATTAGATCGGGTGAAGCCGAGACCCGTGCCATCCTGGCTGCCGAACGGTCACGCCATCCCGATATCGCCGATGCGCTGGACCTCCATATGGCGCTGCTCGCGGCGCGCGCCGGGTTTGCAGACGCCTCCTCTCCAGCCATCCGGGCGGACGAAGCACGCGCTCGCATCGGGCGCGGGGAGCCCCTCCTGCGCACCCAGGACCTCGCGCCCGATTGGAACGCGGTCGCGCGCCTCTTTAAGATCATCTGCGAGATCGGGGCGCGCTATCGACCCGATCAGGCGGCCGCGTTCGCACGACTGCCCGCTGAGGCCGTCCCCTTTGAACAAGCCGCCCGCGACTATTTGACTGCCACTGATTACGCCTCATCGCGACGCATACCTTGGGAACACCCCGTCCAGTACGATGGGCTTGCTTTCTTCGCGCTCAACAATGCGCTGCACCCGTTCCTTGCCGCCGCGGCGCGGGAGGGCCAGTCCCTCGTCGACGATGCGAGCTGGTATCGCGGCTATTGTCCGATCTGCGGCGGTGCGCCGGACATGGCCGCGCTGGAAAAGGCCGGCGGCGCACGGCGGCTCCTCTGTTCGCGCTGCGATTTC
>JBLMXX010000194.1:0-11100 GCA_050257995.1 Acidobacteriota bacterium
CTTACACGCGGGCTTGTTCGGTAAGCACAAAATAGCCGCCGCCGACGGGTGAAAAGGCCCGGCTTTCGGTCAGGGCGCTTAACACGGCGCGGGGTCCGATGCGGCGTATGAGATTGACCGCGCTGTACAGGGTCTTGGCATGAACATGCCCGGCGCCGCTCAATTTCGCCAGTTCCGGGAAAATGTCTTCGAGCAGTTGCGGCAGCGGCTTTTGCTCGCGGGCCGTCTGCGCGACCGTGTCCAACCCCACCGGGTCGGCGACGACGATCAACATCTCCTCGTCGTACTTGTGTGACAATGGGCGCTTTTCCTGGGCAAAGACCAGTCGCCCGTTGATCCCGCGTGCCACGCGCACCCACAGACTGCGCTCGCGCTGGGGCTGGTAATCGACCGTCAGCGTGAGCGCCTCGGGTCCGCGCCGCAACGTCACATAGGCGCCCGGCGAAAGTCGCCGCATATTGTACCAGCCGGCGAGGCCCGCCAGGTAATTACCTTCTGCGACCGCATAGCCCGGGAATTTATCGCCCGAAGTGGCATCCACGAAATTGATCTTGAGTCGCGGGCGGGCAAAATCAGGCAAGAGCGCGCGGACCGGCGGGACGAGTGCCAGGGTGCCGGCGCGGCGATGCGGATACGTCAGGACGATCGTCACTTCGTCGCGCGGCGCCGCGATGGGCCGGTTGATGCTCCCGTTCGAGTCTGCGCTATCGTAAAGATCGGTGGCGATAATTTCCAGTTCTGCCGGTAGGCGGACGGTGCGCGCGGGCGAGGTGTTCAGCACCGCCGGGCGCTCGCGCGACTCTGGTAATTCCATCCGCGTGAGAATCCAGCGGCTCAAATCCACCGGTCCCACATCCTCGAAACGGGGATCACCGGCCAGCACATAACCGAGTGCGAAATCGACGGCGGATTTTTTTGCGTTTTGCGGCAAGTCCAGGATCTTGACCAGCTCCGCGGTAGTGATCGCATCGCCCGCCTGCTCGATCGCGGCTTCGGCGAGATTCAGATAGCCGGGATGAATCTCGGGCAAAAGCCCGCGCAAGAACCACTGATCGCCGATGTGGATGAATTCCCGGTCTGCTTGCAAGCGCTGGACCAGCGCGTTGCGAACCGCCTCGCCATACTGCGCGACCGCCTCCGCGGGGGTCACGCCGAGCGAGATCGCCGTCTGCGTAATCTCCGCGTTCAGCGGATGCTGTGCCGTGAACGCCGTCGCAAATTCGCGCGCTTGCGGTTCTCCTTCCAATTGCACCGAGATCACCTGAAAGTCGCCTAGCCGCGGGTTGTCGCCCGGGCGTACGCTCTGCACTACACCTTCGCGATTTCCGAAGGCGGTGAAGACAAGCGACTGTCCCACTTCGTAAGTGTTTTTGGGCTGATACACCGGTGCCCGGCGCGCGGCGAGTTCGGCGAGATGTTTTTCTTCCTCGTGTACGCGCCATTCGATCAGGTTGACGGTCAGCTCGCGGCTGGAAAGAGGGACTCCACGCTCCAGAAGAAATCCGTAGAGGTGCTCAAGGTCGGTATCAGCGGCGCCGACCTGACTCCAAAACTCTGATGATGATTGGCTCGCCATCACTTCCTTCAAAAGATGACGTATCGCCACAATGAATACTGTGATACAACCGTGGTGTGACGATACGTCTGGACACGCAATCGCGTGATAATGTCAAACCTATTATATCTCAATTCTGCTTTTCGCACAAACTGAAGTAGTGGCCAGTGGGTAGTGGTCGGTGAACGGTATTGTTTCCGGCAATCGGTGTTGTGATTCTCCCGTCTGTTGACCACCACCGTCTGTCCACCACCCACTGGCCACTATCCACGATCGACCCGGTTGTCCCCTTGCGGAATCTCGTGTACAATGGCCGATATCGCATCGAGGTCCGCATGCCCATCTCCGACCGCATTCTGAAATTCATCGCGGCGCGTTTCCATATCCCCCCCGACGCCTTCGATTACTTTCTCGCCAGCCGCCACATTGGACGCGGCGCCGAGACCTTGCTCCCCTATTCCGCCGAACGCATCCCCCTTGGCGCGCGCCTTGTGCTCCGCGGCTGGTACAACAACCAATTCTTTCCAACAAATCGCGACTGGGTTCTCCCGTATTGGGCAGAGCGCCAGTTCGATCCCACTGACCCGGGTTTCATCCCGCGCGGTCTTAACCTCTATACCATCAACTACACCCACCGTGATTGGACCACGGTTGGCAACCTGGCGCGCCGTCGCGAGGCGATTGTCGACCCGCGCGGGCTCGTCACGCCCTGGTTCGACGGATGGTCGTTGGATGTGTGGGCAGAAGTAGAGGGTGAGTTGATTGCTCCTTCGCGGCTGGGGGAGGGGAATGTTTCACAATCGCTTGACCTTGAGAAACGAGTACCGGTCGTCGTCACAGAGTTTCGCGCCGGGGAAATTGAAGTCCGGCTCGAAATGTCTGCTGCGATTGAAGAGGATGACAGCGAATGGGTTATCGAAGAGATTAAGGTCGTCAATCCGTCGCCGGCGCGGCGCGCGATGACGCTCTACCTTTCAGTGCGGCCCTTCAACCCCGAAGGCGTCAGCCTGGTGCGAAAATTGGAATATCGCCCGACTCATAAGGACCCGTTCGGGGGAGCATGGCTCATCGACAGTGCCATAGGCGTTCTCATGCCGCAGCCGGATGCCGTTGCCGTCTCCGATTTCGAGCAGGGCGATGTCGCGCTTGCCTTGCCGGACCTCAACGGTAGGACGCGCGTCGAGAGTCGGACGGGGTTGGCGACCGGCCTTGCAGCATATCGGCTGGAACTGGCGCCGGGTGAAACGAAAGCGCTTGGCGTGCGGATGCCCTTGGAGAAACGAGAGCGCGACGACGACGATCCGCAAATATTCTCTCCGCTTGACGGATATGCCGCTCTACCCGAGTTGCGATCCAGGATGGGCACAACCTGGCGCGAGAAAATGTCGCAGGGGATGCGCGTGCGCCTGCCGGATGAGCTGTGGCAAAAAGCGTTCGAGGCGAACAAGGCCTATCTGCTGTTGCTGCACGACGGCGAAACGATTACGCCGGGACCCTTGACTTACCACCAGTTCTGGTTTCGCGACGCCGCGTACATGCTGAACGCCTTAGATAAATTGGGCTATCACGACGATGTGCGCCGGGTGATTGACAATTTCCCGCGGCGGCTCGAAAAGGACGGCTATCTCAGGGCGACCGAAGGAGAGTGGGACTCGAATGGCGCGGCCATCTGGGCAATGGTCGAAAATGCACGGCTGAGCGGGGATAAAGAACTGGTCGCGCGCAATTATTGGTCGATCTTGCGCATGGCGTCATGGATCAATTCCAAACGGCGCGGGACACAGCAAGATAAAATGCAGAAATCGCAGCACCATGGTTTGCTCCCCGCGGGTCCGAGCGCCGAACATCTGGGTCCGGCGGACTATTTCTATTGGGATGATTTCTGGGGATTGGCGGGGCTGAGGGACGCCGCTCAGGTCGCCGTTTGGCTGGGTCAGGAAAAGGATGGCGCGCGCCTACATGCGAATTTCGACTCTTTTCGCAAAGACGTGGACGCGTCCCTCGCGGCGGTCGCCGCACGTCTTGGTCGCCCGGCGATGCCGGCTTCGCCATATCGCCGGCTGGATGCCGCGATGGTCGGCAGCCTCGCCGCGCTGTATCCCCTGCGCCTCTTCGACGCGCACGACCCGCGGGTCGTGGATACGCTCGCCGCGCTCAAGGAAAAGGCGTGGAGCGAGAATGCTTACTTTAATCATGTCGGGCATTCTGCTTTTGGCACGTATCTGTCACTTGACGTTGCCGAATGCTTCTTGTACCAGCGTAATGCGGAGGCGTGGAACATCATGCAATGGGTGCTGGGGCACGCATCGCCGACGTTTACCTGGGCGGAGGGTATCCATCCGATCACCCGGCGGGGCGGGATGGGCGATGGGCACCACGGCTGGGCAGCCGCCGATTTTCTCCTGGCTTTGCGCAATCTGCTGTTGATGGAAGAGTCCGATCACCTTGTCATCACGCCGATCCTTCCGCAGGAATGGACAGCGGAGACGAGTGTCATACAATTGCAGGACGCCGCGACCTATTTTGGACCGGTAAGTTTCACCATCGCTTTTGGCGACCGGACGGCGACGCTCGTCGTCAACGGCAACTGGCATGCCGAGCCCGAGTATATCGAATGGAACTTGCCCTTTGTCTTGCGTGAGGCGGGCGGCGAGGGAGAAGGTATCCAAATGGCCGGGAACACCGTGCGGCTGCCGCTCGGCGTCACGCGTGTCGTCGTGATGTGGTGATGCGGAAAGTAATCGATCTCAACGGTTCCGCTTGGAAGGTCGGTTCAGTCTCGCAGAAACCGTTTGGCGATGTGAACGACTTTAATGAAGTTCAGGAGTGGCTTCCGGCGCAGGTCCCGGGCGACGTGCGGCTCGACCTCTTGCGGGCGGACCGCATATCGAATCCACTTTACGGGACCAACAATGAGGAATCGCAGTGGGTCGACGGGCGTGATTGGTGGTACGTAAGAGATTTAGAGAAAGAGTTAAAGTTAGAGTTAGAGGTTGGAGGAAGGGGGAGGGCGTTTCTGGTTTTTGAGGGGATTGATTACCAGAGCGCGGTGTTCGTGAATGGCAAGCAGGTCGGGCGGCATGTCGGGATGTTTTCGCCGCAAGTGTATGAGATCGGCGATGAATGGAGAGGAGAAGGGGGAGAGGAGCAGTCCTCGCCCCCACGCGTTAGAGCAGATGTAACTGAAGACGGCGAACAGGCCGTAAAGATAGCCGTGCGCGTGTGGGGGGCAGATGTGCTGCCCAAAATGCATCTGACACCGGCACAGCGGATTTGGAGTTTCCTGATAGCGCCGCTGCTTTCGCCGCCGAACACGCCATTTCCCGACCGCTACGCCACGCTCAAGTGCCAGATGCAATTCGGTTGGGATTTTGCCCCGCGCTTGCGGACGTGTGGCATCTGGGACGATGCGTATGTCGTCTTTTGCCGGTCCGTATTCGTCGAGAATGTTTGGGTAAAGGCACAGCCCACTGATCTTTCCTCTGGACGGCGTGGGGAATCTCCGAGGAATTCGTCGCCTGCGGACGTCCAGACGGTCTTGACCGTAGATTCTGATCGCGCACAGCACGTTCGCGTGCTCCTCACGGTGCGCGGCAAAAATATCAAGGTCGACCCGCAGACCTTTGCATTCGATCTTCACCTCGCGGCGGGAAGGCAGACGCACACCCTCGCGTTCCAGTTGCGAGAACCGCAATTATGGAATCCTTGGGACCGCGGCGAACCGAACCTTTACGAACTCGATCTCCAAATCCTCTCCCCGAATGTCGACGATTTCCTGGATGGTCTTACGACGACGTTCGGCATCCGATCCTTTACGCTTGCGCCTCCCGCCGGAGCAGGGCGGAACGCCGAGCCCTGGGTTTTAGTGGTTAACGGAGAACGCGAATTTGTCCGCGGCGCCAACTGGGTGCCGCTGGACGCTATTCCGGGGCGAGTGGGACGCGCGGACTATCGTGCGCGGCTCGAACAAGTTCGGCGGGCAAACATTAACTTTCTGCGCGTGTGGGGCGGCGGGCTCAGGGAAAAGCGCGCCTTTTACGAACTCTGCGACGAAATGGGTATCCTCGTCTGGCAAGAGTTTCCGTTCGCGGGAGCGATCCTGGACCGCTTTCCAACTCACCGCGCGTTTCTGCGCCTGGTGCAGGATGAGGCGCGCGCTATCGTTCATTCTCTCCGCCAGCACCCTTCGCTCGTAGTCTGGTGTGGCGGTAACGAGTTCAACACGCGCGGTAATCACAGAATCGTCAAGAGCCTGCTTGCGGTCGTTACACAAGAAGACGAAACGCGCCCGTTCAAGCCCGCCTCGCCTTACCGGGACGAATCACACAATTGGCGGGTGTGGCATCGGATGGCGAACCTGACTGATTACAAAAAGGACCTCACGCCTTTCCTGAGCGAGTTTGGATTACAGTCGGCGCCGGACGTTGAATCCCTCAAGAAATTCCTGCCGGAAGACCGGCTGTTTCCGCCGAACGAAACCTGGACCTATCATCACGCCGAATTGAGGAAACTGGAGCGGTATGCACGCGCTGTGAATCCAGAGTCAAAATCGCTCCAAGCCTTCGTGGCGGCGACTCAGCGCGCTCAGGCCCAGGGGTTGCAGGTGGCGATAGAACATGTACGGAGGCGAAAGGGTGCGACGGCGGGGGTGGCCATCTGGCAATTCAATGATGCATGGCCTGCGATTTCCTGGAGCGTGGTGGATTACTACGGCACACCCAAACGCGCATATGAGGAGTTGGCGCGACTCTATTCCCCCGTCCTGGCATCCTTTGAGTATGCGTCATCGTCCGAGCACAAGCACCGCTCTCCCGGGGAACTCGTCCGTGGCAAGTTGTGGCTCATCAACGACTCGCTCAGCGCGTTTGAGAGTCTGGACCTGCGCGCATTCCTCAATGGAAATGAGATCCACGCGCGCCGCGCCTCTCTGGTGCCCGATTCGGTCGAGTCCATCGGCTCACTCGACGTGCAGTTGAGTAAAGGGGACAATATCTTGCGGTTGGTTCTTCAAGACGGCGAACGCGTGCTTTCGGACCACGAATACGATTTGAATTTCCGCGACAGGGGACGCATCAACCCTCTAGTCGCGCTGCTCTATCCCATATACATGAAACTCATGCGGTGAACCCCCATAAGGTACCAAGGCACAGAGGGTCAAGGACGACCATTAACCTTTGTCTCCAGGCGCCTTTGTGGTAGAATTGTTAAAATGCGCATCGGAATCAATGGAACCTTTTGGAACCGGCCTTCCACCGGCAGTGGCCAATATCTGCATGCACTATTGCCCGCGCTCGTGGACTGTGAGCCGGAAAATGAATATGTCGTCGTCGTTCCGCAAAGCGAGACCGCAATTGAGTTGAGTCAAGTGTCGCCCCGCGTCTTTCTCTATCCGGAGCTGGTCGCGCTTGACCGCTGGAGTGAGAATCTTGGCAAGCTCTGGTTCGAGCAAGTGGCCTTTCGCTCCGCGTGCGACCGTGAACACACAGACCTGGCGCATGTCCCATATTTCGCTTCCCCCCTCTATCCCACGACGCGGACCGTAGTGACGATCCACGATTTGATCCCCATGATCCTGCCGCTTTACCGCGGCTCGCGGCTCGTGCGCCTTTACACGCGTCTGGTGGCTGCCGCCGCGCGGCGAGCCGGCGCTGTAATTGCCGATTCTGAATGTTCCAGCCGCGACATTATGCGCCTCCTGGGGATCCTGCCATCGCGTGTGCACGTGGTATCTCTAGCCGTGGATGGACGCTATGCGCCCGTGGAAGACGTTAGCGCGGTGCGCCGCAAGTATGCCCTGCCTGAAAAATTCCTGCTTTATCTGGGGGGCTTTGATCAGCGCAAGAATGTCCGAGTCATCCTCGAGGCGTTCTCGCTCCTCTCTGAATTCTACCGGGACGGCTGGCGACTGGTGCTCGGCGGGGTGTTGCTGGGTCGAGATTCTGAGTTTTTTCCGCATCCGGCGCGCATCGCTCAAGAGGTAGGTTTGCCGGAGGATGCCATCCGGTATATCGGTTGGGTGGTGGAAGCTGACAAGCCCGCACTGTATTCGAGCGCGGCGGCGTTTTTGTTTCCATCGCTCTACGAGGGGTTTGGATTGCCGCCGCTGGAGGCAATGGCATGTGGCACGCCCGTGATTTCGTCGGACACATCCTCTCTGCCGGAGGTCGTGGGCGATGCTGCCTTGCAGGTCGATCCCGGCAGTCCCCTGGCCTGGGCGGAATCCATCCGGGCCGTCCTCACCGACGAGAATCGCAGGAACGAGATGCGCGAGCGCGGCAAGGCGCAGGGGTCCAAGTTCTCATGGGCGCGGACGGCAAAAGAGACGCTCGCCGTTTATCATTCGCTGGGAGGCGGAGTCTAAACAAGGCTCCTCTGGTCAACCGGCAATTTGCGATTGACTTGGGAAATGGTGTTTGTTATAATCCCTCCAAATTCCCGTGCTCGCCGGAGGACATATGTTTGGCTCCACGATTGTCGATGTTGCCATCGGTCTGATCTTTATTTTCTTCCTTCTGAGCGTGATCGCTTCCCACATCAACGAACTGATCTCCGGATGGATGAACTGGCGCGCCAAAGACCTGGAACAAGGAGTCCGGCATTTGCTCTGCGATCCCACCCTTGCCGACAAGGTATGGAACCATCCGCTTGTGAGAGGCGTGTCCGGAAAAGCCGGCCGACCCCCTGCTTATATCCCCTCCAACACCTTTGCCCTCGCCGTCTTCGATGCTCTGCTCCCCGGCGGCAACAATCCGACGGCTCTGCAATCCGTACGCGCCAAGGCGTTGGAATTGCCCGAGAACACCTCGCGAGAGGCACTCGTAAGCATCATCGACGCGGCGAACGGCGATATGACTCTGGCGCGCTCAAACGTCGAAAGTTGGTTTGACTCGGCCATGGAACGTGTATCGGCGGAGTTCAAGCGCCGCATGCAGATACTGACGCTTGGGGTGTCTCTTGTCGTTACGTTGGTCTTTGGCGCGGACACCATCGCCATTGCGAACAGTCTCTATCAGGAACCTTCACTGCGCGCGGCTGTTTCCGGAGTCGCCGCGAATCAGGGCAGCGCCGGTGCCACACAGCCGCCTACGACTATCGCGGCTGGAGCAGGTCAGAACAGCAATCTGCAGCAAACGATCGAGACCCTCCAACAGCAGAACCTGCCGTTGGGTTGGAACAAGGTCCCTCAAACCGGTTCCGAGTGGATCTTTAAAATCATTGGACTCGTGCTCACGTCGCTAGCCGTTTCCCTGGGAGCGCCATTCTGGTACCAGTTGCTCAAATCGCTCGCCTCTGCTCGATCTTCCACCGGTCCATCGCCGCAGAAGGTGTGAGATCAAAAAAACACCCCCTGGATCGAAGGGGGTGTTTCATTTCAACCGAAACTCAGCCTCTCTGTGTGACTTTCTTGAGCAGGTCGAACCAGAAGGGTGCGCCTTGCGCTCCCGCCAATCCGGTCACCAGCCAGCCGATGAGTTTCAGAATCAGGCTTGGCACGAAGGGGAAATTGGCAGCCGTCGTTTGCGCCGCGAGGGGGGTAGCAGAAGTCGACTCCCAATCTTTGGGCGTAAGGGGAGACCACGGCAAGATCTGGCTCGGACCCAGGTGCCAGCCGATGGGGAGTTCAAGCTGGTTCAATTGCTCGAGCGCTTTACTCTGGTCGCCCGTCGTCTTGGCATAGTCGGCCGCCGTCTGGGCGACGGTCGCGCGCAGGGTCGGGTCCCGCCACAGGTTTGAAGTGATGGCGATCGTGTCCACGTTCAGGACAATGCTCACGATGATACCGATGAGCATCGCAACGCGTCGCATTTCCCGCTGGTAGGCTTCGGTCACGCGGTCCATCGCGCCGTTGAACCACTTTTCGACATTCACCCGCGCGCTGTCGATCTGGTTGTTTGGGGCGGTGACGAGAGAGAGCAGGGTCTTTTTCAGCGCGGAATCGGGCATCTGGTTGACGGCGTCGAAAAGCTCGCCGACGGTCGTCTTGCCCGCCGAATTGGGCACAAAAGTATTAAAGAGGGCAAGCGCAAACGATTGTGCCGGGATGTTGACCGGTAGGGGACCGAGCCGGTCTTGGACGTTGGGCAATCTTTGGGCCAGCGTCAGTTGCAACCGCCGTTCCGGGATCGAAAGCGACTGGATGAGCGGGTGCGCGTAGAGTTGATCGACCATGTCGTCGTCGCCGTAAAAAAGCAGGTTGCGTATGCCATTTTCAAGATTTATGGCGCGCCATCTAAGCCACTCGGATATCTGGTTGCCGATCTGGGAACAGACGAGACTGACGAGCAGGAAAACAAAAATAATGCCAATTGCGACTTCGAGGACCGCTGAGCCGAGCATCTTTGTTCTCCTTTCTGCGCGCTACTGTTTCAAGAAATAAGCCTCGCACGCGAGGTCCAAAAGCTCTTTGGACATGGTGGGCGGGATGTTGCGGTAGCGCGCGATGTCGACCAATTCTTCGATGATATCTCGCGGATGGACCGCGCGCGGCTTGCGCTTGGGCTTGATATAGTAATCGACCACGACGCGTTTCAACGCCTCTTCTGAGTAAGTCACGCCGCGGCGCTGAGTCACGCGCTTGAAGATTTCGCGAAAGTCATCCCACGAAGGATCAGGGATCTGGATCTTGTAGCGGATCCGGCGGAGAAAGGCCTCGTCCACCAGTTCTTCCGGATTCAGATTGGTCGCAAAGACGATCATCGCGTCGAACGGCACGTCAATCTTGCGCCCCGTCGCCAGAGTCAAATAGTCCGCTCGCTTTTCCAGGGGCACGATCCAGCGATTCAGCAGGTCGCGCGGGCGCACCTGCTGGCGGCCGAAATCGTCGATCAGGAACATGCCGCCATTCGCTTTCAATTGATAGGGCGCCTCATAGTACTTGGTCGTCGTATCGTAGACCAGGTCCAGGCTCTCCAACAGCAGTTCGCCTCCGGCGGCGATCATCGGGCGCTGGATCACGACCCAACGGCGGTCGTAGCGCTCGCCGCGCCGCAGACCGGGCACGGCGCCATCGCCGATGTCCTTGTCCGTCACAGCCCGGTGATGAAGCGCGTCATAGACCTTGATAATGTGTCCGTCGATATTGACCGCATATGGGATGAACAGCATGCCCGGAAGCATCGCGCCGATCCCCTCGGCAATCGCCGTCTTGCCATTCCCTGGATTCCCCCATAGAAAGATGGACCGGCCGGAATTGATCGCCGGACCGAGTTGGTCGAACATGTGCTCGCTCAAGACCAGATGAGATAGACATCGCTGCATAATCTCGCGCGTGATCGTCTGGCCCTTGAGGGACTGGGTCAGGACGGCGCGGGTATATACGTCCAGGGGCACGGGGGCGGGGCCGGTGTACTGGCATTGGTCCATCAATTCGCGGGCCCGGGACCGACCTTCTTCGGAGATGACATACTGGTACGAGGATTCGCCTAACCCGCTCGATCCACGGACCTCGGAAAGGTGTTCACGCCGCAAATAATCGAGGGCGCGATCGATGAGGTTGGCAAATGGCAGTTTTACGGCATCTGCAATTTCGTGTCCCATCAAAAAGC
>JBLMXX010000195.1:0-14583 GCA_050257995.1 Acidobacteriota bacterium
CAAGAGTCATCGGATTATTGCACGAGCGCGCGACCGTAACCTGGATGGAATCTGGATCGGACGATGTTATCTCAATCCTAACTCGACCAGAGGGCCTATCGGCTTGGCGTGAATTTAGCATGTTTATCTCTCGCGAGCAGAAATTCTCAAGGGATAGCCCTCTACAGTTCCTGAAGGGGGCTATCCCAGATCAGCCTGGACCAGGTCTCGCGGGGCTCTACTCTGTTTTACACGTTCCCAGGCTGCACTATGGTGTCTGAGCCAACGTAACCAAAGCGACGATCCCCCCAGCACCCATTATTAGCCAGACAGCAATGGGGACAGATAGCGCTTGGCGGCGTACCCGCCAATTCTTCCCCTCCAGCCAGCTCGTCGTGAATGCTGCCAGGGTAGCGACGGTCGCCCACACCAGTCCAATCGCGATAACCACATGCGCAGGATTCTCGAAAGGATCCGCCGGATTGAACAGAGCTTCGACGACCAGGTGAGCGTGTTCGGTCGAATGAATCACGGCATCCCAAACCAATCCACCCAACATGACGCCGAGACCCGTCAAAATCGTCAGGTACCACTTTTGTGCTTTCGCCAATTGCGCCTCCTTCACAATTGCCCGCGTGCCACTGTTGAGTGGCCCGCGGGCAACGTGGTTTATTGGAGCTTGTCCGGGAATTGGGCGATAACACCGGCGCTGAGCGCGTCTGCCATGTCGAGAATGTGAGCGTGGACAGCGTCATAGTCTTGGATGTCGTCGGCGTACTTGCCCTGCAAACGATCCACCGCTTCTTTCAACGTCTGATCAAGGTGGGCCTTCATGGCATCCTTCATCGCCGGCAGAGGCCAATTCTTGGGATTGGCGCCGTTCAGGAAGGCCGCGATGGCATCCGCATTGTCATACCACTTTTTGCTGGCGGCATCCACCTTCGCCTTGTCCCCCGCCTTGGCGGCGGCGAGCAAGTCCGCCGCGCCCAGGATGTGATCTTTCAAGAGTGAAGTGAGTTTCGCGCCTGCATCTTCGCCATAGTAGGGTTTGATCGCGTCTCCGATGTCGGTCTGATTCGCCAGGAGGCGTTGGGCTGTCGCATCCTTATCGGGCAGGTCGTGAGCAGCGCTGATGATGTAGAGGCGCGTCCAGGTAATGTGGTCTTCCCAGAGTTTCCGCATCGCCAAACGCAGCGGGGTCTCTTTCGCGCTCGCGCTCGTGTCGAACTTGTCGGGGAATTGGGCAATGATGCCGCTGCTCAGAACATCGGCCATCTCGAGGATATGGGTGTGGACCGCATCATAGTCCTTGATATCGTCGGCATATTTGCCCTGGAGGCGATCTACGGCTTCCTTCAGCGTCTGATCGAGGTGCGTTTTCATCGCATCCTGCATTGCCGGCAGGGGCCAATTCTTGGCATTGGCACTATTCAAGAATGCGGCAATGTCGTTCGCGTTCTGGTACCACTTTTGACTCGCAGCATCCACTTTCGCCTTGTCGCCGGCTTGCGCGGCAGCAAGCAAATCGGCCGCGCCGAGAATATGGTCTTTGAGCAGTGCTGTCAATTTCTCGCCCGCGGCGTCCCCATAGTAGGGTTTCACGGCGTTGCCGATGTCCGCTTGGTTCGCGAGCAAGCGCTGCGCCGTCGCATCTTTGTCAGGTAGGTTGTGCGTGGCGCTGATGATGTACAAACGGGTGAACGTGATATGGTCTTCCCAGAGTTTCCGCATGGCGTTGCGAAAATCAAGTGCCGATATTCTCGCCGCGGCAGGCGCTATAGTAGGTGCGCTCGCCGGGGCCAACGCCGTAGGGACACTCGTCGGCGCACGCGCAGGCGCTTGGGCCGGAGGCGCCGTAGTCGGTGCGGTCGCGGGGGCACACGCCGCGGCGGCGCCCACCGCCGCCAAGGCGATGATAGTCATCAACAAGATACCTGTCCGGCGGACAGATCTTGATCGCAAGGCATACATTTGTTTCACTCCTTTGGAATAATGATGGTGCCCGACTGCGCCGTGGCAAAGTTTGTGCTATAATGCAGGTGCGGTAGGGCTAACCTTTATCGGTTTTCGGCCTTTCCGTTCGGCGCGGTTGTGTTCAGAGCACAACCGCGCTTTTTTTGTTGCCGTGTCAACGACATCGGCTCAGTCAAACTCTTTGGCTTGCACAGTTTAGTAGCGCGGAACGCGCAATTCTTACCAACAAAAAGGGCATCACCGAAAATCCGATGATGCCCATACAAGCCGGTTGGCAAATATCGATCATAAGGATTTCTTGAGCTCATCCAGGGTGGGCATGCGTCCGGCTGCCTCCAGGCGCGCGAGATCGCGCAGCGTTTCGTATTCCTCGCCGCAGACGCCGCAATGCTCCAGGTGATATTTAACCTCCGGATGGTGCCGCGCGACCTCCTCACCGGCGATCTCGCGATCCACATAGCCATCCAGTTGCTCAAAGCACTCTGAGCAAAGGATATCCTTTTCTTCAGCGTCATATACTTGACGCAGTGCCTGCTCCAATTTGGATGCTTTCATTTACACCACTCCTATCTATTGGTTGCACGCGAACCTGAAATCTTACGTCCGCGCCCTGAACAGGTTCAAAAGATCCTGCAGTTCGAACCCGCGCGCCTGCAGCCCGGTCTTTAACTTGCGCCGCGCATCGTGCAGCAGTTTGTAGGTGGCATTACGGTTCGAGCCCCAGTGATGCGCGACCTCGTCCAACGGCACGTCCTCAAACACAATCGCTTCCATTACTTGCCGCTGCCGGTCCGAAAGTTCATGGTCCATGATCTCCCGAATGATGGTCCAGGCCTCGGCTTGCTCCGCGGCGCGCTCCGGTTCTGCTGCTGCGCCGTCGTCTCGAAACGCGTCCGGTAATGCGTGGTCGAGCAGGTCATCCAGCGACACATTTTTCCAGCGTTCGCGGCGCGCCGCGACGAGGGCGAAATTGATAGCGAATTTGTACGCCCACGTGGTGAATCTGGACTCGGAGCGAAATTCTTCGAGGTGCTTGAGGATCGCGAGCAATGCCTCTTGCGCGGTGTCCTCGGCGAGTTGCTCGACCGCGCCGCGCTCGACATTCGCAAGATTGTTCCGGCTGCGGTACAGCGAATAGAAGGCAGCGCGGAGGAGAAAGGAGCGGAGGTCGGCAATCGCCGCATTCTGCGCCTCGCCCTGCGAGCGTAGATCCTCTAACCACTCGGCGTTCGTTCGAGGTTTCATGGCAGGCAGGATTATATCACGAAACGACCTTCCCGGTCCAACTCCCTATTGACTATATCAAACATTTTGATATACTCAAACTAATTTCTTTGATCACCCTTTCCCTCACCCTGCTATCTGGAATGGAGGAGTCGGATGAATATAAATCGTCGAGAGCCAATTGACGCAGGGGCACTGGTTTTCCCCCTCGCCAAGTTTTCGCGCGACGATCTGGACCGCGCGGGCGGCAAGGGCGCAAATCTTGGCGAATTGATTCGTGCGGGTCTGCCGGTTCCACCCGGTTTCGTGATTACCACCGATGCTTATGCTGCCCTGCTCCAGAACGCCGATCTCCGGACGCGGCTGCGCGAGGCACTTGACACACTCAACGCCGACGACCCCACATCGGTCCGCCGCGTCGGCGAAAGCATGCGCAATACACTGGTGACTAACCCGGTCCCCCCGCCGATTGCACAGGCGGTCCGCGCCGCCTATCGTGAATTGGGCGAAGGTCCCGTGGCGGTGCGATCCTCCGCGACCGCCGAAGACCTGCCGCAAGCAGCCTTCGCCGGTCAGCAGGACACAATCCTGAACATCGTCGGCGAGATGGCGCTGCTCGACGCCGTCCGGCGCTGTTGGGCGTCTCTATGGTCAGAGCGCGCCATCGCCTACCGCGCGCGCCAGCAGATCGACCAGGCGACCGTCAAGCTCGCGGTAGTTGTTCAACGGATGATCCCCGCGGAGACCGCCGGTGTCATGTTCACGGCAAATCCTGTTACCGGCGCACGCGACGAGTTGATCATCGATGCAAGCCCTGGCCTGGGCGAGGCGGTGGTTAGCGGGATGGTAACACCCGATCATCTCATCGTGGACAAGCGGTCACTGCGCATCAAAGAACAGAGCCTGGGTCGGCGAGAGACGGTTATACGTGCCCTGCCTGAGGGGGGTACCGAACAAGTCGGTTCCGGCAACGGTGCCCCCGCGAACGCGCCAGCGCTTTCGACCACACAGGTGCGCGCTCTGGCACGGCTTGGGCTGGTCATCGAGCAACACTATCACTCTCCACAAGACATCGAGTGGGCCTGGGCGCACGATGAACCCTTTATTCTCCAAGCGCGCCCAATCACCGCCCTGCCCTTGCCCGCGCCACGACCCAGCAAGCCACAACAATTCATGGCGAGCCTGTTTGGAGAGATGATGCCTGAACGCCCATACCCCGCGGATTTGACCACCTGGGCGCCCGCCCTGTATGGGGCGATTGAGGAGATTTTTGGTCTCCTCGGGCTTCGTGGCATCCCTTTTGAGCAGCTCTTCGTCGTAGAAGACGGAGTTGCCATCGGACTCGGCGGCTCCTTTCCTTACCGGCCGACTTTCGCCATCCTGCTCGCTCCGTTCCGGTTGCTCTGGATGGTTGTGCGCTACAACCCCGTCCGGTGGCAGTCCGACCCGCTACTGGCGGATGTGCAGTCGCGCACCCACATCCTTGCAACGCGCAATCTCACGACACTCTCCTGGCAAGGTTTGCTTGAGACGATGCATGAGGCGCTGGCGATCCCGCTCCCTTTGGCTGGCGAAATCCGCCGCCGTTACATACCGCGCGCCGCATTGGCTGCTGGGCTCTTGCGCCTTTTGCTGGCTCTCGTGCGCCGGGGCAGACTCTTTGCCGCTCTCCTGTCGGGTGTCGATAACCAGACGCTTGAAACCAACCGGGCGCTCGAACATCTGGCTGACGACATCCGATCCAATTCGACGCTCGCAGGCATTATGGCGCATCACCCTGCCAGTGAACTATGGGCAACGCTGGATCAAGAACCATCGGGGAAGCAGTTCCTTTCAGCGCTTTGGGCTTTCCTGGACCGCTATGGGCATCGCGAAGCGGCCGCGCTGATGGTTTCACTAGCGACCTGGAAGGATGCACCGGAAGTGGTCCTCGGCATTTTACAGGGGCTTGCCGCGACCCGTCCCCGGCAAGAATCGGGTCGCCCGGCATGGGAAAACGCACGGGATGAGGTGCTCGGACAGCCACTCGTACGCCTCCCATTCGTGCGCTCGATATTCCTCGAACTCCTCGCCGAGGCGCGTTGTCTTATCCAAATCCGCGAAGACACTCATCTCTTTGCCACCGCGGCCATGCCTATCGTGCGGCGGACGCTCCTCGAATTTGGCGGCCGCCTCACCAGCATTGGCGTGCTCGGCACGCCGGAGGATGTCTTTCATTTAAGACTCGACGACCTTGAGCAAGTAGATGGCACGTGGCCTCCACCCCTTGAACTCGCCGGGTCCTTGCGCGCAGCGGTCCGGCGGCGCAAGGAACGGCGCGCCGCGCTCCAAGGCACACCGGTCATCGACCCGCGCCTCTATCGCCAATCCCCGCTGGAGGGAAATGTGTTGCTGCGCGGGTCGCCCGGCAGCCCGGGCATCGCCGAAGGACCCGTGCGGATCATTCACGACGGTTCGGAATTTGGCAGACTGCGTGCCGGCGATGTTCTGGTTGCCCCTTTTACCAATCCCGCCTGGACCCCGCTTTTCCAGCGTGCCGCAGCGGTTGTCGTGGACAGCGGCAGCGCGGTATCGCATGCAGCTATCGTCGCACGCGAGTACGGCATTCCCGCCGTGATGGGCACGCGTGAGGGTACCCAAAAGTTGAGGGATGATTCAAGGGTTCGGGTGGACGGGAGCCGGGGTTTGGTCTCGGAACCGGAGGACCCGGAATGAAATCACAACAGAGCAAAATACCGCCCCGCCCGCAAGTGATGAACGCGACGATGGACACGCTCCACCATCTGGTCACGTTGAGACTCGCCGCCGCCGTCACCCGCTGGATCGAGTTCCAGTTGACCTTTGCACAATTGAAGGCGCTGCTCGTGCTTTCCCAGCGCGGTGAACTCACCCTCGGCGAGCTAGCCCAAGTGCTCGGCACGGGCAACTCGGCGACCAGTATCCTCGTGCAACAGATGGTGGCGCGCGGGCTCGTGGACCGCGCCCACGATCCCGACGACCGCCGCCGCACGGTGTTGTGTTTGAGCGAGCGCGGTGCGACCCTGGTGGCGGGCCGGCGAAAAGAACGCGAGGTCCAACTGGGCCGTTGGCTCGCGCCCCTGTCCGACGAGGAACTGCAGGGCTTGCAGCACGGTCTCGCCCTTCTCCACGATGCCATGCAGGAGGAACTGGGCCACGCCGCATAGGAGATCAACGGTTTGGAGACGATATAGAGGCGTATATCACTGTCTTCCTCTTTCAAAGAGGCGTATAATGTCTCTGGGAATAAATCTTTGAATATAGGTAACTGATGGATAGCGCGAATTTGAAACAACTCTTGGCGCTGTCTCCCCTCTTGGATGGGCTGTCCGATCCCGACGCCGTGAGGGTCATCGAGGCAGGTCATCCACGCGGGGCAACGCGTGACGAGTTCTTTTTCCATCAAGGCAGTCCCGCGACCACGCTCTACCTTCTGACCGCCGGTCGAGTGCGGCTACTCCAAGTGACACCGGAAGGCAGCCAAATCGTCTTGCGCTTTGTATCCGTGGGCGGACTGTTCGGCGCGGTTGCCTTTTTAGGCGAAATGATCTACCCCGCCTCGGCGCAAGCGGTCGGCGATTGCACGGCAGTGTGTTGGGATGGAAAGACCATGCAGGACTTGATAGAGCGCTACCCGCGCCTCGCGCACAACACCATGGTACAGATGGCAGGGCGCATTCACGAATTGCAGGATCGCCTCCGTGAGATGGCGACGGAACGGGTCGAACGCCGCATCGCCAATACGCTCTTGCGACTGGCGCGGCAGACGGGGAAAAAGACCGCGGAAGGTGTACTGATCGACTTACCGCTATCGCGGCAAGACCTCGCGGAGATGAGCGGAACGACGCTTTATACGGTCAGCCGAGTGCTCAGTCGTTGGGAACAAGACGGCATTGTGGAAGCGGGGCGCGAGCGCGTGTTGATTCGCGTGCCCCACCGGCTGGTGGTGATCGCCCAGGATTTACCGGCGCCGAACGCGAGTCCAAATGCATAATCCCTCTTTGCGCTGGAGCAAAGACACAAGCGCCCAATCCGCGTATACTGTTCTTAACAGAGTTGGAAGGTTTTATGGACCCGTTGCTCGCTCCTGATTTAACCGTTGACCAAGTGCTCACCCGCTGGAAGCAAACCGCCTCCGTCTTTGTGCACCGGCGGATGGCGTGCGTTGGCTGCCCCATGTCTCCCTTCGAGACGCTGGGAAATGTCGCAGAGATTTACGGCCTACCTGTAGACAATCTAATGAAAGAGCTGGAACAAACCATTTCACCAAGAGGAGGATGTTCATGAACGACAAAAGCCATACGACTCCACTCAAGACGAGCCTGGATGTGCGCACGGTCGCGCCGATGCATCGCCATACACTTATCTTTGAGACTTTCGAGTCGCTGCAACCCGGCGAGGCGTTTGCGCTGGTCAACGATCACGACCCCAAACCGCTCTACTACCAATTTCAAGCCGAACGTCAAGGTCAGTTTACATGGGAATACGTCGAACAGGGGCCTGCGGTGTGGCGGGTGGTCATCGGCAAAGCCGTGTAATTGGAAGGACCAAGTGAGAAAATGAAAAGCACACAATTGCTGTCAAAACTCCAATTCCGTGAAGCAGGTCCGAACGCGGATCCAATCTACGTGGACCAATATGGGCGTGCCATTCTCTTTGCACTAAAGCCGGGGCAGACCATCAAAGGGCACGAGGTTCCGCATTCGCCCTTTTACGCTCTCATCCTGAAGGGACACGGTCTTTTTGCCGGCGCGGATGGGAAGGAACAGCGCTTTGGACCGAATGACCTGGTGATCTTTGATCCCGGAGAGGAACACCTGGTGCGTGCCGTAGGTGAAGAACTGGCCTTTATCGGGTTCTTGCACGGCGCTCCGAGCAATACAACGGAGAAAATCGGCGGAGAGATCGGACATTCCAAGTAAAAGTTATTGCTTGTTCGAATCGTCAAGGCGACTCCGCGTGGGGTCGCCTTGTTTGTTCAGGCACAAAGACGGTTATCGAAATAGAGGGTAGACTGGGAGCCGGAGGTGCAAAATGCAAGCAGAGCAAATTGGGCAAATGGAAACCATTTTAGATGAGGACGCCCCGCGCCTCGCCATCACTTCCATTTTACTGGTCGAGCATCGCGTTCTGCGCGAATTGATGCAGGCGATGGAACGTGCGCTGCTGGCGAATACGCCTGCCGAGGCACTGCGCGAACGCGCGGCGATGCTTGAGGTTGCGCTCGACCGGCACGCGACCCGCGAGGAAGAACAACTTTTATCACCGCTGCGAACACGTTCGGAAAGGGCGCGGCATTTGGTCGAGATGATGGAGATCGTGCACGACGAAGTGCGCGGGCTCTTCGAGCAAGTTCAGAGCGATAGTAACCCCAAAAACAAACTGTGGACCATCTTGGAAATGACCGAGGCGCATTTTGAGCGCGAAGAACAAGAGGTTTTTCCTCTGGCACGGTCGCTCATGCCGATAGACGAACTGTCGCAGCTTATCGCGGGAAATCGGATCGAGGGGGCGCACTCCCTACGCCGCGACAAAGACACCCAGGGTCCGACGGAATTAATCGCATTGGCAAATGGCGGGTGAGCGGGAGGCAATTATCGAGATATGTTGGGTCGATGAGCGTAAAGGTGGGAAGGGCCAATACGGCACTAGGCACGAATCTTCGGCGTTCGAGCAACCCAAGCACCCAATATCAAACTGTAGAGAAGGTTTGCTAACGCGAACGATGGCAAATCAACCTGCCGTGCCATCACTGGATTGAGGAGCGGCAATCCGGCGTAAACGGCACCAAACCAAAGGATGGGCCCGACCAAAAGCGCCCAATAGAGCGGTCGTCCGGGCAGGGTTGGCAGCAGGACTGCAAAGAGCAGTCCCAAACCAGCCGACATTACGAAATGGATCGCCAATCCGACTATCAACCCGGTCCCGCCGAACTGAGCCAACTGTTCCGTGGATGCCTGTTGCCATGAACGGATCACGGTAGCAGCGATGAGGTTCACGGGATACCAGATCCCCTGTCCGCTGATGAGACCATATGCAATCGCCGTAGGGATCATGGCAAGCCCGCCGAGCAGCCCACCGTAGACCCCCGCTGAATAGGGATACACCATTGCAGGAATTCGGATCGTGCCTCCGCCGTCATGCACTTGAATCGGACTCGTCGAGTGTGGCTTTTGACCAACCATATTGACCTCCATCTACCGATAGTACGCAGAAAGGGGTCCCAGCGATTCACGCACACGCGCGGACTGACAGTAATCCTCCTGGAAGCATAAACGGAAATGCAAGGAGGATGGCAAATGCCATCCTCCACGATATTGGATCGTCGTTCGAATCGCCTAGCCGGCTCGCCGTTTCCGCGTCCGCGCCGCCCGGCGCGCGGAGGCCGAGCGGGCAGAGGCGGGTCGCGCTGCAGATGCTGCTCCGCCTTTTCTCCCGCCCTTGTGCATCGGCGACTTGTTCATACGCCGGCCGCGACCTGAGCCGCTTTTTTGGCCGCCGCCATAGACTTTGTTGACGGTTGCCCAACCGATCGCTTTAGCCCGGCTCTCCGGAACGCCACGGTTCTCATACCCCTCCGCGATCTCCTCCGCTTGCCGCTTTTGTTTCTCGCTGTATTTGGCTTTGCTTCCTCTAGGCATAATCGACCTCCTTCCTTAATCATCTTAACGAAGGACGGGACCGGATGTTCTTCACTGACCGGAAACTCAGGGCGGTGAAAATGACACGAAAACGGGGACCGTCATATCGCAAAGTCTGGATCGTTTAATCAATAGAGAGAACCATAACCTTACGTGTCGAGGAGGCGATTCCGATGTCAGACCAAGATTTGCTCGCAAGCAACTGGAAATCTCTGCGCACCCGCGTCAAGCAGCAATGGCATGCGCTAACCGACGAGGACCTCGATCTTATTGGAGGAAATCGCGCAACTCTGGTCAGCGTCTTGACCGAAAAGTACGCCTACACCGAGGAACAAGCGCAAAAACAAGTCGAAGATTTTCTCGCCCAGGCCACGGCCGGCACCCATGCCTAATCGAGCTGCGGTCTGGGACCGCGGATAGATCAATTCGACTTCTCATCCGCCGAGCGTACGCGGCGGCACGCCATCGTACTGGACTTGCGCGCGCACTTGCATAAGTTTCTCGCGCGTATATTCTTGCATTCCTCATTTTGGGACGAATTTCTGTACGGTATGGCAGCCCGGGGGCACTAGGCCCGCTTTGCCTGCGCCGGAAAAGGAAAAGACCACCTCGCCCACATAGACCGCCCCTTGTAAGTCTACGCAGATCGCATGCGGCGCCCAAAAATTGCCCGGCGCGCAACCGTCTTCACCGCCCCAGCGATGCAAGACTCGACCGCGCAGGTCAAATATGCTCACCCGCCCCGGCAGTCTCTTCTCGACGACTCCGTGAACGAAGGACCGCTGGTTCACCCACCAGGGCAATTCTGATATATAGACGCATCCATTCCGATCGATACAGATATCGGTGGGGCGTTGCACATCCGTCCATTGTTCGAGGAACTTGCCTTGAAGGTCAAAAATCTGGATCCGATCGTTCTCCCGGTCGGCGACCAAAACTCGCTCATCTGCAGATACCCAGACTCCATGCGGCAGCATGAATTGACCGGGTCCCGTCCCTGGCTCTCCCCAGGACCGGATAAGCGTGCCGTCCGCAGAAAAGCGGTGAACGCGTGCGTTCCCATACCCATCGCAGACATACAGGTCACCATTGGGCGCTACGGCAACATTTGTGGGACGATTGAACGGCGCTCCTCCGCGGGTGATGCTCTGCAACTTTTCAACCAATGTCCGCCCGTTTTCGTCGTAGCCGGTATCGGAAGCCACGCCACTGGTCCCCAAAGTCATCACCAATTTGCCATCGGGAGTGAATTTGCGGACAGTATGGTCGGCGTCGTCCACGCAGTAAATTGAATCGTCCGGTCCAATCGTAATACCGTGCGTCCGATCGGTAAACAGTCCCTCTGCAAAGGAGGTAATGAACCTGCCATCACGCTCGTACACGAGGACCCGCGGCTGTCCGCGCGTTAGGAGGTAAACGCGGTCACGGGAATCGGTTGCCACGCCGGATACGTCACGGTGGGCATAACCTTTAGGAAGTTGCTCCCACCCTTCGACCACCTGATAGGCGGTTTCCTTTGTCTTTTCCATTTTCCCTTTCGCGATGATGTCCGTAACGGATTACGGCGGGAAGATAAAAGCGAATCCGGCCGAACCCCGGACTATTCAGGGGTGATAGCTGCCCACGTTAACCAGCAGTGTCTCGAAATAGATCCCATCCACGTAGCACCACCCCCAGTCCTCGCCGGGCTCGAATGACTTTATGATCGGGTGACCCGTGGCGTGAAAGTGCTTGGTGGCGTGCTTGTTCTTCGAATTGTCGCAACATCCTACGTGCCCGCAGATCTCGCATAGGCGTAGATGCATCCAGGTGTCCCCGATCTTTAGGCAGTCCTCACAACCCTTCGCACTCGGCGTAACCTCGTGGATTTCACGCAGATGGATGCACCGCTCGCTCACATCACCTTTTTTCTTTGCCATTGCTTCTCCTTCGTATATTAGTGCCCGCGGTCTGGTGCCAGGCCCTCTACCGTTCCAGGGACGACCGGTCCCAGCCCGCCAAGTCGGCGCCTGCTTCGTAGGTGGTCTGCAAGAAATCGAGTAGGGCCGCTCTGGGATCAGGTGCGCCGCGCACGTCGTCATACATCAGAAAGAACTCTTTCATTTGCGGGTCATAGTAGGCGGCATCCGGATGGACCCGCGCTTGGCTCAGTCCGGAAGGCTCGGGAGTCGTATAGGCATAGTATGCCGGTGCGAGCACGCTGCCACTTCCCGGCCAGAAGCCGACGCTGCTGCACTCGTGCGAATAGGCTTCGCGGGTCATAAGGTCTGCCCCGGCTCGTTCGGGTGCCCGGCGACCGGAGAAGCGCGTCACAACCAGGTCGAAACTGCCCCAGAAAAAATGCACCGGGCTGCACTTGCCAATAAAGCGACCCCTGAACTCTTTCAAGATGCTGTCGGTCTGAACGAGAATGCGCCAAAATCGGTTGGCGTACTCTTCGTCGTAGGAGGCATGAACGGTATCCGTGTCGCACGCGATCGGGTTGGGCACCTCTTGCGGTATCGGATTGATCATCACTTGGATGCCGAGCGAATGCAATATGGACATTAGTTCATGGTAAAAATCGGCGACCGAGCGAGGATACAGCCCCATGATCCGGGTCGTGCCGTCGCTCTTGTAGACGGTGAGGTGGTGGTCGATAAAGTCGAACCGTATCTCGAAGGTTCCAGTCCCGTATGGGATTGGCGATGTCGTAAGCCCTCTCGGCGTTACATAGAGTGTCACTTGCCACCAGTGATTGACCATCGGGCTGAGCGCAAGCCGTATCTTGCCGACGATCTGGGTCCACATATGGAGTGTCTCATAAGCGTCCTTCCACTCTTCATACGGCAGGCTCGGCCATACTGGTTCGACACTTGCCCCTGCAATCGTACCGAGGTCCTTGCTATCCATCTTGTTCCCGCCTTTCATCCTCATGCCCCGTGATCTCAAAGCAGGACAATCCAATCAGGGATCCTTTACCGCTCAATTGACTCCCCCCTTAACCGATTGACCGAGAAATATTGTATCACGTCCGCATAGCTTTATCAAGCAGACTGAAACCCGAAACTCCAACACTCGCTTGTCTTTGCCTTGAGATACCCCATTGACAAACAAATAATCGCAAAGGTATAATCCCGTCAACTGTTGTTCTCCGCGTTGTGATGCAGCTCCGGGGAGAATTCGATGACCGTTCTCGAAATTATTACACACGCAAATGTTCGAACGCTCGGACATGGAAGCCGGTTTGGGGCAGATGGAAAAATCTGCCCCTTTTGTTTATCCAGGGAGGAAAAGGGGGGAAATGACCTATGGCCGATAATCATAGCATAACGGTATCCCGCCGCGATTTTCTAAAGATCAGTGCAGGAGCCGCAGGCAGTGCCGTCGCCGCCGAACTCGTCGGCTTGGGCCTTGATACACAAGCCATCCAGGCGCGCGCGCTGAATGTCCCGATCAAGCAAGGTAAGCAAGTCCCCAGCATCTGTCCATACTGTGCGGTGGGCTGCAGTCAGATCGTCACCGTCGACACCGGCACGAACAAGATCATCGACATTCAGGGTAACCCCGATTCGCCGATCAATGCCGGTACACTCTGTCCCAAAGGCGCGGCCACTTTTCAACTCACCGTCAACCCGCTCCGCGAGACCAAGGTCAAGCACCGCGCACCCGGCTCCGATCATTGGGAAGACATGTCATTAGAAGATGCCATGAATCGGATCGCGACGCTGGTCAAAGAGACGCGTGACAAGACCTTTGTCGTCCAGAAAGATGGTCACAAGGTCTATCACACCAAAGCCATCGCGAGTCTCGGCGGCGCCACCCTCGATAACGAAGAGAATTATCTGATGAAAAAGTACTTTTCGGCACTGGGGGTGGTGTATATCGAAAACCAGGCCCGGATCTGACACAGCGCCTCTGTGCCCGGTCTGGGCACCACGTATGGGCGCGGCGCGGCGACCACCGCGCAGTGGGAGATGGCGAATTCGGATTGCATCATCATCATGGGCTCGAATATGGCGGAATGCCACCCGGTCGCGTTCCGTTTCCCGATGCAAGCCAAGACGCGCAAGGACAACCCCGCCACCCTGATCCATATCGACCCGCGTTTTACGCGCACCTCGGCGATGTGCGACATGCATGTGCCGATTCGCGCCGGGTCCGACATCGCGTTCCTCGGCGCGCTGGTCAATCACATTATCAATTCGCAGCGCTGGAACACCGACCCGTTCTTCAAGCAGTACGTCGTCAATTATACGAACGCGCCGATGCTGATCAACGAGAATTTCAAGGACACCGAAGACCTCGACGGCTTGTTCTCCGGCTGGGATGCGAACACCAAACAGTACGGCACGTCCAGTTGGGCGTACGCCAAGGCGTCCGGCAGTTCTGATCAGCCCAGTCCCTTTGAACAATCCATTGAGCGCACGTGGGGCAAGCCGGGCAACAACGCCGCGCGCCCCGACGCGGCGATGGACGAAACGCTCCAAAACCCGCGTACCGTTTTCCAGATCCTCAAGCGCCACTTTGCGCGCTACACCCCTGAGATGGTCCAAAAAGTTTGCGGCTGTTCTCCCGACTATGTGCAAAAGGTCGGCGATGCTTTGCTCAACAACTCGGGGCGCGACAAGACGAGCGGCTTTTGCTACGCGGTCGGTTGGACGCAGCACACGACCGGCGTGCAAATGATCCGCACGGCGGCATTGATCCAAGCCCTGTTGGGAAATGCCGGGCGACCGGGGGGCGGCGTCCTCGCGCTGCGCGGGCA
>JBLMXX010000196.1:0-5579 GCA_050257995.1 Acidobacteriota bacterium
ATCGCGGATGGCCGTATGGAATTTAGTGGAAATTGTGTTATAATAAGGATGTAATTCGCCTGAAGGAAACCTATTCAGGGGCGCCGCTCAAGACGGGCAACTCTCTAGAGCGCGTCAGAACATAACCCTTTGCCCACTCTGCCACTCCAGAGTGGGCTGTTTATTTGTCCGCCCACTTTAAGGAGGACCCATGACCGAGTCAAAGCCAACAAGGAATGAGAGAGACGAGAAAGAGGAAAAGCAGCATGAGAAGGAAGAAAAGGGGCGCAGTGATCCGCTAAGCGCGGCCACTTGGGGAGCGATCATTATCTGGGCCGGCTTGGTATTCCTCGCGGACAGTCTCGGCTTGCTCACAGGTCTCAGCGACCGAGGTATCCCCTTTCCAGGACGTTTCATCTTCTTTCGCTTTGAGACATGGGCGCTCATCTTCCTCGGCGCCGGCGTTATCATTCTCGTCGAGGTTCTGCTGCGGCTCGTCCTGCCGGACTTTCGTCGCCCGGTTGCAGGTAACGTCATTCTCGCGATCGTTTTTCTGGGCATCGGTCTGGGAAACCTGATCAGCTGGAATGTGATCTGGCCGCTGGTGCTGATCGCCATCGGCGGGTTGATTCTCTTGCGAGGCTTGGGCTTGCGGCAATAATCACTTTCATAAACGATCTACACTCGCGGCATCCGCTGCAACCTACTTCAAACAGTACACCAAGCCTCGGTGCGTGCTTGGCGGTTGCAGTGGATGCCGCGGGTATCCCCATTGACATCCAGCAAGGGCTGTGCTATGGTGAAAACGCCTCTGAGCGGATCACGCTCCCGCGCACGGAATTTGTGCCACGTCGTCTTTCAAAGAGGGCTGGGCACTTTGCCTGGATTTCGCCAAGAACACACCATAACATATGCCTCGATCTACATGGTCCATTTCATCAACTCTCGCTCTGTCTTGCACGATCGCGCTTGCAGTTCTCCTTGGCACGCCCCCGACAAATCCGATTGAAGCCGCGCCGCCCATCGCCAAACGGCTCGTCTCTCCTTCCTCCTGGATTCTCGGACCGATGCAGGGACGTGATACCAACGAAAAAACGTTCAACGATATCCTCAATCATCTTGATCAAAACAACATCCCCATCACCGTTTTCCACTTTGACTTTGACGGCTGGGAGACTTGCCCGAATAATGCCCAGCTCTCCTTGAGCGATTCTCTGCTCCAGCGGATGCGAACGCATAACCCGCCTATCCGTGGCCTTTTCTGGATATTGCCCTTGATTAAAAAGGGTTGCGGCGAATTCAACACCGGGGTCGCCAACGGCTATTTCGTTCGCAACCACGATGGTTCTCCGCTCGTGACATCAAGCTGGCAAGGCACGGGAAGCTGGATCGATTTCAAAAATCCGCAAGCCGTCGCATTCTGGCACTCTCTCCTCGACCGGATTTTTGCTCGCGCTGCAGGCGTGATTGGCGGATTCTACACTGATGATTTGCGCCCGGACCTAGGAAATGATCCTTCTTACAGCGATACCTTTGCGCGTGACCTGCTGGACTATACGCGGTCCAAACTGCAGGATGGCGAAGTGGTCCTCAAGCGCTACGGAGCCAATACTCCTGACGAAGCATTTCTGGCTCGCTATGGGCACGCGACTTTTGTGAATGACCTCGAGGGAAATTTCGCCGGTCTCCGCGAGGGCATCCGACGTGTGTTTGCCACATCAACTCTGACTCCGGCGCCTTTTAACGAATTCACCGGCTACTCGAATACCGCGCCGGATGCCGAGACCTATATTCGCCGCCTGCACTGGGGCGCTTTTCAGCCGGTCATGGAAAATGATAACCTCCCAACGAGCGCCTTCCCCTGGGACGCCCATTATCCTGCCCAGGTGCTCCAGGCCTATCGCTATTATTCGAATCTCCACTGGGAACTCATCCCGTACTTTCATACGTACGATGAAATTGCCTACCTAAATAATTGGCCCATCTTTCAGCAACCCAACCCTGCCCGTTATTCGACCGTGTTGGGGAGGGAATTCTTTGTCCAGTACGTTACCGACTATATGCAGAGTATAAATGTTAACCTGCCTGCCGGGCAGTGGATCAATTACTGGAACGAACAAGAGATGCATACCGGGCCCGCTACAATCCCCGTTGCGGTCCCGCCCGGTCGTGAACCAGTCTGGGTTGCGAATGGTGCAATCATCCCGATGCAAGTGCGCGATAACTCGACCGGTCACGGGACGACTGCATCATCCGGCGCGCTGACTGTGAACGTATTCCCTCACGGGCATTCTCGGTTCTCATATTTTGACCGAAATCAAAAGTGGCTCTTGTTGGATATGACCCAAAGTGGGAATTCCGTCACTCTCTGCACCTCTGCCCCACCGTCCCAACCGGTGATCTACCGCGTAGGTCGCTGGACCAGTGTGCCGAACCGAGTCGCACAACTCAACGGTGCAGTGGGCATCAACGTCGGTTGGGGCACTCCTATCCCTGTGCTGGGCAATGAACAAGCCGTCGACGCATCCGCCGGCGGCTGGTATTACGATACGGCGCGGCAGCACCTCATCGTCAAGCTGACGCGGACGGGAAGTTATTGCCCGCGCAATGCGACCTCTTTGCTATCGGGCACACTCTCTACCTCACAATAGACCTAATTTCACAAAAGGAGCGAGCGCTGTTCCACGCGAGGCATCCTGGCGATTGGCGCTCGCGAATGCCCACTTTTGAAATCCAAGAATCACAGTCTCCCCAAATTCATCGTCATGAATTCTTCCCAGGCATATTGGAGCGGCGTCCACCACCGGTCCCGCCCGATGCATCGAAAATAAGGCGGCTGGAGCGCCAGGATAAGGTCGCCAATCTTGTAGCGCGGCAGTATCGGTGTCGAAACAATCAGACTGCCCATCTCACCCGGGTGCATCTCGTACAGCATTTTGATGCCCGATCGAGTCTGGACCTCAAACAGGAATAGATCATAATTGGGCACCCACGCGCGACGCTCATCCTTCTGTTGACCGAACATGCCCTCGGTCGTTCCGTAAATCTCCCGAATGGTCACCGGACCGTACAGGGCTTGCAGCGCGGGCTTGTACCGCGTGTTAATCCCTGGCACGCTCCCCAACGTCATGATCTGAGTGCGCCACAGGTCTTTGGGATACTTGCCGTGCTTGCGCTTGACATAGCGCCCGAACAGGACTGCCGTTGGCGCCACTCCCCCCACGAGGGTGACATTCTCGTCCTTGCACTGTGCAAATGCCAACTCAAAACGCGCCTCCCAATCGCGCGCGGTTTTCCCGCCTCCCAGCGCGTCAATATCATCTTGAGACGGCACCGAGCGAATAGGTGTGCTAGCCGAAACATACTTTGTGTAAATCCCGGAACTGTATCCATACGTCACCTGCCGCTCGCCGGCGCGCACCGTTCCCACCACCGATGGAAAGTTCAGATTCAAGTTCACGCCCTGAAACAGGTCGAACCGGTGACTGCTCAACACGTAATTGATCATCGCGCGCGAGGCGCTAATGCGCATCTTTAGATCTGCCGGCGTCATTGGAATGAACTTGGATTCGCCTCTGGTCGTCCCGCGCGTGATGGCCCAACCTACCGGCTCCTCATCGAGGAGAAGGTTCACCTCACCTTCCATCACCCGTGTAATAAGGGGTTTGAAATCCTCATAGTTCGCCACCGGGAATGCGCGCACATAGTCCTGCATCGTTTCGATTTCTGACGCGTGGTAGTGGGTCCCGTACCGAGTCGCGGCATAAGACTTGAGCAGGCAGCGCAATACCTGTTCCTGCGCTTGCGCGGGGTTTTCCGCGGCCTCATGCCACGGTTGCACAAGCGAGTTGAGCATTCCGATCATTCTTTGTGGGTCAGAAGCATTCATAGTTCCTCTCCTAAAGACAAATGCCCGCCCGGCCCCACCCTTTCCGACCCTGTCAACAGTCGCAGACCCCACGACCACCGGCAGAGGGAGAGTAGGAGGGGAAGGGCGGGCTATTCCTGTCGGTGAGCTCGCCGATCAACATTCCCCGTCGAAGCCGTCGAAGCGAGGAATTCTCTCTACCAGTATTCATTATACCGGGCGCCCGCTCTTTTTGCAATGTTGGAATTCTTGACCCTCTAACCCGGATAAGCTATAATGCTTGCGGTCGCACACCAATATGCTTCCATAAAATGTGTATACCCCAGGAGAACCTGAATGGAACGAGCCACAATTGGCGTTATCGGCGGAAGCGGCGTCTACCAAATGGAGGGACTGACCGATACCAAAGAAATCAAGATCAAGACCCCGTTCGGCTATCCGAGTGATGCCATTGTCGTCGGGAATCTCGCCAGCCGACGAGTGGCGTTCCTGCCACGACACGGGCGTGGGCACCGCATCATGCCCTCCGAGCTTCCCGCGGCGGCAAATATATACGCTTTCAAAATGCTGGGGGTCGAGCGCATTATTTCATTGAGCGCGTGCGGCAGTTTGCGGGAAGATTTGGCGCCACTCGACATAGTCATCCCGGACCAGATATTTGACCGGACCAAGGCACGACCGACTACCCTGTTTGGCAACGGACTCGTCGTCCATATCTCTTTTGCCGAACCGTTTTGTCCGGAATTGAGCCAGATATTGTACGACGCCGCGCAAAAAGCGGACGCGCGGGCGCACAAGGGTGGCTCGATACTCGTCATCGACGGTCCCCAGTTTTCCACAAAGGGGGAATCTGAGGTATATCGCCAGTGGAAAATGGACATAATCGGCATGACTACCATTCCGGAAGCCAAATTCGCACGCGAAGCCGAGATCTGCTACGCGGCAGTGGCAATGGTCACAGACTACGACACATGGCACCCTGCCCATGACTCTGTGACGGTTGAGATGGTAGTGGAAAACCTCTTGAAGAATGCCGAAATGGGCAAGCGCATCGTCCGCTATGCCGTGAGCGATATTCCTGCTCCGCGCGAGCATTGTCCTTGCCCCACTGCGTTGCAAGATGCCATCATCACATCACACGACCGGATTCCTTCCAAAGTGCGCCGGGACCTTGCATTGATTCTGGACAAGTATCTGCCTCCCGAGCGTCGCGAGCGAGTCTCTCGCCGGTCGAAGAAATAGTGCGTTGTAGCAAGTTACAGAGACGCGAGTCTTGCCATTTGCCACCAAGCGTCTCTCTTTTTGGCCCTAGATTCACATAGATTTCCTCAGATTCTGAAGGTCTGTAGGGACAAAATCTAACTCAATCGACATTTTATTTTGACTTTTCTTGGACTTGGCCCTCTTATTATGTGATGGGTCGCCATGGTGGCAAGCTTTTGCCCGAAGGAGGGGTTGCGTGACTGAGACCACGTCACGAGATTGGTTTTCCATACGCCAGGCCAGCCATGTGCTCGGCGTTCATATCGGAACGGTTCGTGAATGGGCCGATGCCGGCATTCTCCCCAGTTATCGCACCCCGGGCGGTCATCGTCGATTCAGCGCATTCGACCTCCAGAATTTCTTAAAGCAGCAAAGCAAAACCCAATCCACTACACCCCCGTCGCCAGCGGAGCATGCGCTCGGATTCGTGCGACGGGAATTAAAGGCACATCCGCTCAAAGATTCGAAC
>JBLMXX010000197.1:0-8053 GCA_050257995.1 Acidobacteriota bacterium
GCCGTTGCCAGCCGGACGCCGACGCGCCGTGCGGCATCTCCCACTCCCGCGGCGGCAACCAAAGCCGCCCCCGCGGCAACGGCAACGCCGAGTCTCAAGCCGGGTGTGTATGTCTCCAAAATCCGGACCGATCCGGTCAAGCCCAGCGCGACGGACGCGATCAATTTTTACGTGACTTTCTTTAACAACAGTCCCGCCCTGGGACCGACGCCGTGGCTCGTCAAGCTCTTCAAGTGTGAGGGCGCCTGCACCGGCGACGAGCTCGCCCGCTCCATCGGCGAGACGCCGAAATCCTTTGGGAATATCATCGCGGGAACGACCGAGCTAAAGGTCGGACCGTACACCCCCGGCCTGGGTCCATGCACCCTCGTGGCGAGTCCCTATTATTACGACGAGCCGACCGGACAATTGCTGCCCTTCCCCACGACGGGCGGCCAGGACCGGCTCTACTATATCATGAAGTTGTGCCAGTAACCGTCACCACAAGAAACGAGGCCGGGTGAATTCCGGCCTCGTTTTGATTTTAGGCGGCATCTTCATTGCGCGGCGAGAGTCGGGATATAGCGCGTGACGCCGTCCACCTCTTCGAGACGGACCCGCCCTTCCACTTCCAGTACATCCAGGTGGGCGATGACCTCGGACAGGCCCAAAAAGATATCGAACGATTTCAATTTGGGGAAAAGGATATTGCACAATTCATAGGCGGTCGCGGCGCAACAGTCCAACTGTGCCAGGATGTGGTCGAGCCGCGAGCGATGAAAAGTGACCCGCGCATCGACCAGTGCGCGCACGTCGTAAATCGGCTCGCCGTGCGCCGGCAGGACGACGCGGATGGGGAGACGCGCCGTTCTTTCCATGGAGGCAAGATAATCCACGAGCGCGCGCCGGCGCTCGGTCTCGCCGCGGATGGGCGGCTCAAAGACCGGATTGGACGTAATGTCGCGCAAGAGGTGGTCGCTAGAGATAAGCACCTGCGCTTGCGGCTCGTAAAGACAGATCAGCCCACTCGCATGCCCGGGAGCGAAAACGACGCGCCACCGGTCGGGACCCAGCATCAGCGTGTCGCCATCCTCCAGGGGAACATAGCGCTCGGCAGGGATGGAAGTGGCATACTGCGAAAGGCGGCGCATCCCCTTGATGACCGCGTCGGCATACTCGTGCGGCGCTCCGCTCTTGATGAAAACGTCGTGGTAGAATTCATAGCGGCGTTCCCACTCGCTCTCAAAATCCGTCAGCCACCAGCGATTGCGGCTGTGAGACAACACCTGCGCGCCCGATTCCGCCACGATCTGCGCGAGCAGTCCAAAATGGTCCACGTGCGCGTGGGTGACAATGACCCGCCGGATATCGCCAAAGCCATACCCGCGCTGGTCCAGTTCCTCGCGCAGTCGTGCCAGGGTTGGAGGGTCGTCCGGTCCCGTATCGACAAGAGTCAGGTCGCCATTCTGTGCGAGGTAGCAATTGATGGGACCGACCGGGAATGGAGTTGGGACGGTGATAGTTTGAAGATAATCTAGCATGTTATTCCTGCTGTTCGCCCAAATTTATCTTGCCGAGAGCTAGCGATAGCAAGTCCAAGACTTTGGAAGGCTGTTCCCCAGGGGATCATCTTCCCAACAGTCCCGGAAAAACGCTCGTGATCACCAGGATTACGGTCAGGACGATGAGGATCACGACGGTCAGCCACGCGAGAAAATTGAAAATTCGCCCGTTGACATACTTGCCCATCAGTCGTTTGTCGTTGATGAGTCTCAACATGACGATCAGGATAACGGGCAAAAGAACGCCGTTCAGCGTTTGGCTTGCCAGCATCGCCTCGATCAGGGACCGGATGGGGAGGAGAATGATGGCGGCGCCGAGCACGATCATGATCGTGTAGATGCTGAAAAAGACCGGGGCGTCTTTCCAATCCCGGCTCAACGCCGATTCCCACCCGAACGCTTCACAGACAGCGTAGGCCGTGGAGAGGGGCAGGATGGCGGCGGAGAAAACGGAGGCATTTAACAAACCGAGCGCAAAGAGCGTTGCTGCGTACTGCCCTGCCAGTGGACCGAGCGCCAATGCCGCGTCCTGTGCCGTCTCGATATTGATGCCGTTGGCATTGAGAGTCGCCGCGCACGCGATGGTGATAAAGACGGCGACAAAAATCGCAAAGAGCGCCCCCACGACCACGTCCAGCCGCTCGTAGGCAAATTCGGCGATCTTGAGTCCTTTGTCGGCAATTGACGCTTGCTGGTAGAACTGCATCCATGGTGCGATGGTCGTGCCGATGACGGTAATAAAGAGGGTTACATACCCGGCTTCGAAGCGAAAAGAAGGGCTGGCGGTTTCCTTCAGTACCGTCCCCCAGGGCGGATTTGCCAGGATGCCGGACGCGACATAAGCCAGGTAGATGGCGCTCGCCACTAGGAAAATGCGCTCGACCGGCTTGTACGAGCCCTTGACGATGAGCAGCCATACTCCAATCGCCGCCAGCGGGACGGAAACATACTTGCTCACTCCAAAGATTTCCATGCTGGCGGCGACGCCCGCAAATTCGCTTACCGTATTGGCAATATTCGCAAAGACGAGGATGCTCAGGATGACGGCGGTCCAACGGACGCCCAGTCCTTCGCGAATCAGGTCGGCCAACCCCTTCCCTGTCACCACGCCGAGACGCGCACTCATCTCCTGGATGATGATGAGCGCCACCGCTACGAGCGGCATCATCCACAAGAGCCCAAAACCGTAGCGGGCTCCCGCCACCGAATAGGTCGTGATGCCACCCGCGTCGTTATCCACATTCGCCGTAATGATGCCGGGCCCCACAACCGCCATGAGAATGATGAGGCGCGCGCGCAGCGGCTTGAGCCGCTGCCAGAGGGTCATTGAATCAACTGCCATCTTGGAACCCTATGTCATAAAGTAATCGCAATGGGCAAAGGGCAGGGGACGCTCGCCGCAGCGTTCCACCGCATTAACCAAAGAGGCGCGGCAATTTGATCTTTAAATCGTCCGGCAGAATCAAGTCCAGCGCGTCGTCCGCCGTAACAATACCCTGAAGGCGGTTCTCCTCGTCCACTACCGGCACCGCGAGCAGGCTATAGCGAGCGATCGCCTCCAGTACGTCTTCGCGGGATGCGCCGAGCTGAACCCGGACCGGTTTATGATGTGCGATGGTATCGATCGGGACCTCGGGTGGCGCCAGCACGAGATCGCTGAGCGAAACGACGCCCAAAAGATGCTCTTCCGGGTCCAAGATATACACATAGTAGATCGTCTCTGCCTCTCGGGCGGAAGCCGAATGCTTGAGGTCCTGGAGTGCCTCTGCGGCGGTTACGCCCGGAGGCACGTTAACGTACTTGGTCGTCATCATGCCGCCCGCCGTATCTTCGGGGTGCTCGAGCAGCTCGGCGACCTCGGCGCTTTCCTCCGGCTCCATCAAGTTAAAGACTTGGGCGCGCTGCTCTTCCGGCAGTTCCTGCAAGACGTCCGCCGCCTCATCCGGTTCCATCTCCTCGACGATATCCGCTGCCTGTTCGGCGGGAATCTCGCCCAGCACCTCTGCCTGGAATTCGGGTTCCAATTCCTCCAGGACATCGGCGGCTTTTTCATCCGTAAAGTCGCGGATCAATTCTCCCGCCTCGCGCGGGCTCATATCTTCGAGGATTTCGGCAATGTCGGCGGGGTGGAGATCGCGCAGGCGGTCGCGGGCCACCCGCACCTGCAGTTCCCCGCGGGGAATAAACTCCAGGTCGTTCCAGGCGATCGAGCGGGACGGCAGTTCGCGATGAAAGCGTTCCGCCATGCGCTCAAAGGCATCTTCCCACCCCATCCGGCGCAACAGGCCGCGACCGCCAATGTCCACGTTCACCAGCCGATAGTCGTCGCCGATCTTTGCCAATTCCAGGTCGTTGACGCGCACCACGCGGAATCCATTTGTGTCGATTACCTGCTTGTCCAAAACGTCGCGCGAAAGATAGACCTCTTGCCCTCGCGGTACATAGGGCGCGGCAGCGGGTCGCTGAAGGATAATCTTGTTTCCTGCCAGGTCTTCGGTGCCTCCCCAGGGCAATAGAACGGGGGTACTGCCGTTGCGTTTGACCGCCAAGGCGACGATGCGCGGGTAACGGTCGCTTTGCCCTTCCGGAGAAATCAAAACGTCATCGAGCGATCCGACCAGCGTCCCTTTGGTATCCCGTACCTCTCGACGCAAGAGTTCGCTGAGATAGGCCATCTCTCACCTCCAAACACGCAAACGCCCCGCAGGGCTCTGCAAGTCCAACGGCGGGGCGAGGGCCGCAAACAATCACGGCTCTGGCGATTGGCAGTCTTATAGCACTATTGCATACGCGCGTCAAGTTTGTACAACAAAAAGGGCAAGTCCGGCTCATGCCGGGCTTGCCCCCTGAAGCGAAATTCGGCTAAACGTTATCTTCCCCGCCGTCGACCCGGATCACGGTCCCGGTGATCCAGTCCACCCGCGGGTCCGCCAGGGCGACGAACGCCTGCGCTACATCCTCGGGATGAGTCATCCGGCCATCCGGATGCAAGGTCTGGATCTGCTCTTTGATCCGCACGTAATTGGGAATCATCCGGAACGCCGGCGTGTCGGTCACCCCGGCCTGGAAGCAGTTGACACAGATCCCCTGCGGCGCCAGTTCCAGCGCCAGTTGGCGCGTATGCGATTCGAGCGCCGCCTTGGCGGCGGAAACGGCTCCGTAACCATTGATCACCCGGTGCGACCCGGAACTCGTCATCGAAAAGACCTTCGAGCCGCGCACCAGCAATTCCTCGCGGACCAGGTCCTGGACCCAGTACACAAGGCTGTGGGCCATGACGTCGAGCGTCATCTCCATCGCCTTCCGGTCGACGGCGGCGTCCGGCGTCCCCGCGATGAACGGCTTCAAGTTGCCAAAAGCCACTGAATGCAGCATCACCGCAAACGTTGCGTCCGCGTGCTTGAAATGCTTCTTTACGGCGGCGATGATATCTGCGCGGTTCTTGTCATCGGCGACATTCTTGTTGAAAAAGAGCGCCTGCCGGCCTTTCGCCTCGATATCGGCTTTCACCGCGAGGGCGCGCGGCAGTGTGCTTTTCAAATCAAAATGCACGCCGACGATATTGAACCCGGCATTGGCGAGCGCGCGGCTGCAAGCGGCGCCGAACCCACTCGAGGCGCCGAGAATGAGCGCCCAACGTGCTTGGTCTACCATGTGTGCCTCCTCCTCCACGCAAAGTCGATTCCCGATCTCAATCTAGTGCATCGTCAGACGAGCTTGTCGGGAATGAAAGCGCAAAACTCGCTGGAATCCAAGGTAATTTTCTAAAGCAATTGCTTTTAGGGTCGGCTGACGATGCACTAGAACGCTCCCTCCAGAATGGCCGCGCGCTGCTGCAGCGGCGCCGTGCCGGCGGACTGGACCGCCGCCACATGACCGCGTATCTTGGGGAGCTGTTCGCCGATATAGACCTCTGCGACCGACCGCTTTCTCGCGTCGACGCGCGCCTCTTGCAGCAGCAGCCAGCTATTGACGACCCGCACCGCCACCTCGACCACATCGCTCCCATAAAGGTCGATCACTTCAGTGGAACATTCCTTGAGGTGGTCGGCTGAGCGGTTGAATAACGCCGTCGCCTCTTCCACCTGGTTCTTGAGCGGCGCCAGCTCGGGACCATAGTCCTGCGCGGCCCATTCGTTCAAGAGATCGTCCAGCGCATGCCCGAGTAGTTTGCCAATAGCGGCCACGACCTGAAGCTGGCTGGTCCCCTCATAGATGTTCGTCACGCGAATGTCGCGATAATGCCGCTCGACATTGAACTCGCGCATATAGCCGACGCCGCCATGTACTTGCAACGCCTGATAACAGACCCGGTTCCCCATCTCGGTGGCAAAATACTTGGTGAGCGGCGTCAGCGTCTCGGCGAGACGCGCAGCGCGCTTGTGCGCCTGGCGGTCGGCTGGATCCGGCTTGGCGGCGGCGATGTGATGCTCGTACGCCTTTTCCAGATCCACCCAGCGCGCGGACTCGTACATGAGCGCACGGGCGGCCTCGAGCTCAACCCGCATCGCCAGCAGCATGCGCGAGACGGCGGGGAGTTCGCAGATGGCCTGGTTGAACTGCGTCCGTTCATGCGCATAGCGGTATGCTTCCCGGTAGGCGGCTTCGCCAATCCCGACCGCCTGGGCGGCCACCGCCAGGCGCGCCCCGTTCATCAGCGCCATCGCATAGCGGATCAGTCCAAAGCGCCGCTTGCCGATCAACTGTGCGGGGGTGTTGTTGTACTGGATTTCGCAGGTCGGCGACGCGTGCAGACCCATCTTGTTCTCAAGGCGGCGAATGACCACGCTGTCGTCTTTTTCGACCAGGAAGAGCGAAAGGCCGCGCGCATCATTGCTCTCCGGCTCGCTCCGCGCCAACACGACCATCACGTCCGCACACCCGTTGGTGATAAACCGCTTGACACCGTTCAGATGCCACTGCCCTGCTGCGTCCAGCGTCGCCCGCGTTTGCACCGCTCCGAGGTCGGAGCCTGCATCGGGTTCGGTGAGCACCATGGCGCCGGAGACCTCGCCGCGCGCAAAGCGCGGCAGGACGCGGGCTTTCATCGCCTCGTCGCCAAAATCGTTGATCGAGAGCGCGATCTCCAGCAGACCAAAGATCGTCATCAGCCCGGCCTCGGCACGCGAGACGATTTCGACCATCATCTGATAGACGGTCTCGGGCAAATTCATCCCGCCATATTCCCATGGCAGCATCGCCCCCATCAAATCTGCCTGCTTGAACGCCTGGAGCGCCTCCCGAGTTGCCGCCGTATAATGTACCTGCCCATCCCGGAGCTGGGCGCCCTCTTCGTCCGCCTCAGCCGCGCGCGGCGCGACGACGGTAGCGCAGATTTCGCCCAACACTTCGAGGAGAATCCTGTAATCGTCCACCGCATCCTCATAGTGGCGGGGCGCCTCCGGGTACCGGGGGAAATAGGTATAGCCCTTTTCTCGCAGCGCCACAACCTGGCGCAGGTCCATGTTCTTTAAATGAAACTGGAGATCCCGGTTGTCCAGGAAAAAGTTTTCGACCACGGTGTATGCTCCTATTTGGCTTTTTCGCGAAAGGCACGGATCATCATGGGAATCACTTCGGCCAGGTCGCCGACGATCTTGTAATGCGCAATCTGGAAAATGGGCGCGTTCGGGTCCGTATTGATGGCGATGATTTTGGAGGACTCGCTCATCCCGGCGCGGTGTTGGATGGCGCCCGAAATCCCGGCGGCGATATAGAGGCGCGGGCGAACGGTCACGCCCGTCTGACCCACCTGATGCTCGCGAGAGACCAGTCCGGCATCGACCGCCGCACGCGACGCACCGACCTCACCGCCTAGGATATGCGCCAGCTCGCGGAGGAGCTCGAAATTCTCCTCGCTGCCCACTCCGGCGCCCCCGGCGACGACGATGGGAGACCCCTTTAGATCGACCTTGGACTCGCGCGTTTCGCGGCCCAACACCTGCAGGACCAGGTCACGCGGATCGAAACGCGGCTCGATTTTTTCGACTAGGCCGTTCCGCCGAGTGTCCGGATCCCGACGGCGCATCACCCCTTCGCGTACAGTGGCTAATTGCGGGCGCGTATGGGGGTTGACGATCGTCGCAATCACATTCCCGCCAAACGCCGGTCGAATCTGGTAGAGCAGGTCCGGGTACACTCGCTTTTCCTTTTTGGATTCGTAATCCCCGATCTGGAGGTCGGTGCAATCCGCTGTGAGCCCGACTTGCAGAGCACTGGCAAGCCGCGGCGCGAGATCTCGCCCGATGGGCGTTGCGCCGACGAGAAAGATATAGGGGCGGTGCTCGCGTGCCAGATCCGACGCCACCCGGGCATATGGCATCGTCCGGTAATGCTCGAGCTCGGGATGGTCGGCAAGGAAAACGTGCGCCGCTCCGTATTGAATGCAGGTCTCGGCCAATTCTTCGACGTGATAGCCGCCCAGGACGGCGCACACCCGGCTATTCAATTTCTGAGCTAGTTCCTGACCCTTGGCCAAGAGTTCCAGGGCCACGTCGGCAATCTTGCCGTCT